>DATLUW010000610.1:0-10155 GCA_035577825.1 Actinomycetota bacterium
CTGCGGGGAGTCCGGGGATCGGGATGCCGGTCTGCGCCTGTCGCGCCTCGGCTTCCTTCTGCGCCCGAGCCAGCCCGGCGGCGATCCCGCCCTCGGTGACCTTCGCCTGCTTGCCGGGTGTGGTCTTCGGGTCCGAGCCCGGGGCCGTCGGGGGCTTGGTGCTGCCCTCGGCTCCGAACAGGGCCGGGAAGTCCTTCTTCAGCTTCTCGACGTCGGCCTTGATGTCCTCCTTGGAAGCGCCCACCTCGACGGTGAGCATCCCGCGGATCCGACCGAGCTTCTCGTCGTCGTCTGCGATGCCCGCGGCGATCAGGGCCCGGTCTGTGCGCTCCGCGTGGAGCTCCCGGGATGCGGCGGTCACCTTCTCGTCGCGTTCCGCCTCCGCTGCAGCCTTGGCCTTGTTGGCCCGGTCCAGCTCGGTGGCGTTCCGCTCCTCGGCTTCCTGCCGCTCCTTCACGATCCGCTTCGCCTCGTCGACGGAGACTCCCAGGTCCTTCGCCAGGTCCTTGAGCGCCGACTCCTTCGCCTCGCGGGTCCGGGATGCGACGATCTCGTTGACCTGACTCTGGGTCAGGGTCTTCTCGGCTGGCTTGCCCTCTTCTGTCGCCGGGCCGGTGTTGGGCTCGGTTGCAGGCTCAGACAATGCGGTTCCCTCCTCTGTAAGGACCCCTGGTGGAACTCTGGGAGGCCAGGTCCTCCCGACCCCGGATGCCCCGGGTGGCTTCAGTACCGGAGTTTACCATACCTAGAACGTCATGCGTTCGGGGCTGGCGGAGCCGCCGATGGCTGCGCTGGTGCTGCCGGTGCGGGCTGGCCCGGGAGCTGCTCCTGGCCAGGCGGGATCACCGGCGGGGGTGCGGGCGGGTTCGCCACATCCTCCGGCTTGTTCATGTCGAGGTACTCGAAGACAGCGTCGGCGGAGCCAGTCGCGTCGTGGAGCTGGCCCGCCCCGACGAAGTCCTGGCCCTTGATCCGAGCGATCTCCTCGTTGGCGTCCTCGATCGGGATCCCGGCGCTCATCAGCATCGCGATCGCGGTCTGGTAGCTGATCGCGGCGCGCTGGTTCGGCCCGCCGAGCAGCTGCGTGACCAGGGCGACCACACCGGCCCGGTCCTGCGGGAGGTACGACCCGAGCTCGAGGTCCGCGGGGAACCACGCGGCCGGTGCGTCAGCCTGACCGCCGGATACCGCCACCCTCCACATGAACTTCAGCAGCAGCGGGTACTTCTCGGCGCGGGACAGCCGCATCGAGGTCACCATCGCGGCGAGCGGCCCGAACGAGAGCGCGAGTGCGAGCCCGGACGGGACCTCGCTCGGCTTCACCCGCCCGAGCAGCGCGTCCGGGGTTCGACCGGAGACGGACAGCCGCTCCAGCAGCGAGTCGACGTAGAGCTTCAGCGCGTCCAGGGACTTCGAGGTGTCGAGGGTGTATAGCTCACCCTCGCCGGTCTCCCAGACCTCGCCCGGGTTGTAGCTCGGGGCCTTCTTCCCGAGGCTCGCGCCCTTCAGGCCCATCACCGGGCGGGCGGCGGTGGCGCTCGCTGCCTGCAGGTCGGTGTCGGCGTTCGCCAGGTCGTCGAGGATCTGGAGCACGGTCGAGAGTGAGCTCCGGCCGAAGTGCTCCTTGATCGCGACCGTGTTCGGCACGTGGATCACCGGCACGAAGTCGATCCGGAGGTCGAGGTTGCGGATCTCGTTCCCGTCCTCGTCGGTCGCGTAGCGCGCGCCGTTTGGGTCGAGGTCGCTGACGGTGATGTTCCCGGTCGAGATCAGGAAGATCCCGTCGGTGTGGAGGCAGGTGCGGGTGGTCGGCTCGTCATTCCACGGATAGCTCCGGGTCTCACCGTCCGGGAGGTCGACGATCTCCCAGGTCAGCCGCCGGATCTCCTTCCGGTTCGGGTCCTTCCAGTCCTCCGGCGGGACCTCCCACGCGATGTGGACCTTCTCCGGGTAGTCATCCTCGTTCCCGTCGTGCAGCACCGGGAAGTAGAAGCCGGGGTCCCAGACGCGGATCCGGGTCCGGCCCTTCTCCGGGCTCCAGCCGAGGGTGTAGACGCCGTCGCCGAGCCCGACCGCATCACGCTCGGTCTCCTGCAGCTTCAGCGGCCCGCGCTCGAGGTCCCACAGGTCCCGGAGCCAGTCCTGGAGTTCCTGCTTCGCGTCAGCGTCCGGGTCAGAGTCGCCCGGGTCCTCAGAGTCGGCCGAGCTGGAGTCGGCCGCGCCGGGGACGATGATCGTCTGCTCCTCGCCCAGCAGGGCGGAGAGGATGGTGTCCCGGAGCAGCGCAGCGTCGCCGTACTCCCGGTGCTGGTCGATGACCGTCTCGTCCTGAGTGGCGAGGAAGTGCCGGGCGGCGTTGTCGAGGTACGCCTGGAGGATCTTGTAGGCGGCGAGCCTGCGCTGGTTGTCAGCGCCGACCCAGGTCGGGTGCTCATAGTCGATCCCCGGCTGTCGCCTGTTGCCGAGAGCTCGCTTGAAGCTCATCGGTGTCCAGGCGTCGAAGATCAGCTGGCGCGCCACACGCACCCTCCCTGGGTCTGCTCCGCTCCGCTAGCGGTTCAGTATACCAGGTTCGTGGCCTTCGCACACTTCTTGCAGACCTTCTCGTCGGCCCGCGGCTCCGCCCGGGTCTCGAGCGAGTCGCCGTTGCTGAGCACCATCTTCGCCCCGCACAGGGCGATGGCGTACGGGGCCTCGCCGGTGGCGTGCCAGGTCCCGACGGCGGACTTGCCGGTCTCGCGGTCTCGGATGTTAGCGCGTGCCCACATAGCAGAAGCCTACCACGCGCCACGGGTTGCCGGTGCGGTGGACCAGCTCCCAGGCCTGATCCAGCGGCAGCTTCCGGGTGTTCCACCCGTAGGAGAGGATGACCGAGGACGGGATCTGCGGCTTCGGCCGGAGCTCATGCTCACACCCGAGCGCCTTCGCGAAGTCGAGCCCGGTCCCGGGGGCGGGGGAGGGGGCGACCTCCCCGAACCCGTCGACGGTCCGCGGTGCGGGGGGAGCGGCGTTTGCCGCGGCCCCCGCCACGAGGCCGCCGAATAGGGCAACGTTGGCCGCAAAGAGGCCTGCGTGCCGGAGCAGCCGGGCGTTCATCGCCACAACCCCCGCATCAGGCGGCCGACGGCCTTGCCCATCAGCCGGTTCGCGGTGCGCTGCGGGATCCGCCCGCGCTTGATCGCCTGCGCGTCCCGGGCCGCCACCTCCGTGCGGTGGGCGACCCGGGCGATCTTCCGGAAGTTCACGACTCCTCCTCTTCGTCCTCGTCGGGCTCGAGCGGGTGGCCCGAGCACGACGAGTCGACGGGGCCGGTGGTCACTTCGACACCCGGCTCGGCATCGAGTTCCGGCAGTCGCGGCACTGCTTGCGGCCGGACGGCATGACGTAGAGCGTGTCCGCGGTGAGCGTGTGGCCCTGCGGGCACGGCGTCCCGAGCTCCCACGTGGACTTCCCGGGGCGCTTGGTCTGGTTCCCACCGCCGGTGTGGGCCTTCGCCTCGGGCAGCGAGCCCAGGCTCTCGCCCACGAAGGTGGCGATGACATCCGCGCCCTTCTGGGTCAGCCAGATCCAGCGGTCGTTGCCGTAGCTGTCGGAGTCGGGCTCGCCGATCCCGATCAGGCCGTGCTTGGCCAGCTCGCGGAATGCGCGCTTCGCGGCACCCGGGTTCGGGGTCTGCTGCGCGGCGTGCTCGAGCCAGATGCCCGACCCGTCGCGGAGCCCGTCATCGAAGAAGTCGAAGCCGACCTTGCCCCTGGTGCAGCTGTCGGCGATCTGCTGCGCGATGTACTGCGCGGCCGGGCTCAGCTTCGGGGTCTCGACGGGCTTCGGGTCGGGCTGGCTCGCGACCAGCTCGGCGATCTCGGCGGTGGTCCACGCGACCTTGCTCGGGTCGACTGCGACCCAGCCGAGGCTGCCGTCGGTCTTCTCATTCCGGACGACCGAGCCGTCGGTCTGCTCGATCGCGGGGTAGGTCCAGCGCCCGACCTTCGCGGTGCCGATGCGGACTGCCTCGAAGCGGCCGGTCTTGGTGGTGACGGTGGTGGTCACGGTGCTCTCCTTGGGTGGGTGGTGGAGCGTTCCTAGTTCAAGTAAACCATGGGCTTGCCGCCGTGTCAAGTCCCGTTCAGCTGCGGCGGAACGGGCGGGGGCGGTCGGCGCGGATCGCGGCCTGGCAGGGGCGGCAGTACGGGCCCACCGGCAGGTCCGGGTTCCCGGCGAGTCCGCCCTCGAGCTCACCCTCGACCTGGCGGTGCTGCGAGCCGACCTGACGGCCGGGGCGCTTCCCGCACCAAGTCTGGCCGTACCCCTCGAGTACGTGCCAGGGGCCGGGGGTGCGCTCGGGCGGGTACCCGCGCGCCATGTTCGTGCGGACGAGACGGATCATGGCTGGCTCCTACTCGGCGAGGCTGGAGATGGCGAACGGGACGGTGCGAGAGGTGAGCGTGTGCTCGCAACCCATGCTGTGCTGGGTCGCGATGGCCATGCGCGGGGTCGCGCCGATCTCGCGGTACCAGACGAAGAAGAGGTGGATCCCCTGGCTGTTGCGGTACAGGTCGAGCGCGTTCTGCACCTCGACGTGCGGGCGCTTGATCTGGACCGAGACGCTGCGCTGGGTCGGGAGGTACGAGGACTCGTGATCCTCGACCTTCACGTCGACGGCGAGCCCGAGCGCCTCGGCCTGGGCCACGATGCGGTCGATCTTGCGGCTACCGGTGAACGTCATACCTCAAGTAAATCACCGGCTTGCTCCGTTGTCAAGTCCCGTTCAGGAGGCGAGCGTCAGGCTGTAGTCCGACAGCGTGAACGTCTGCGGCGATCCGCCGGTCGAGCAGACCTCCCAGCCGAAGTCGATCTGCCCGATCGCTGCGTCGGCGGCCTGGTAGCCCTTCGCCTGCAGCGCGTGGATCAGAGCGAGCAGGTCGACGGTCCCAGCGTGCTGCTGCGCAGCCGCCCCACGAGCCCCCAGGCTCCAGATCGTCTCCCCGCCGTGGCCGCCGTAGAAGTAGAGCGACCAGGTCTGCCCGCCGACCTCGACCGACGAGTCGTACGTCGCGCCAGCGTCCTCGGGGTCCCGGTTGGTGTTGTCCACCCACACCATGATCTCGTTGCTGTTCGTCCCGGCGTTCCCGATCCAGATATCCCAGGCGAGCTGCGCGATCGTGCCCGTGGCCGTGCCCGGCATCGAGTCCGCATAGCTCGAGGTCATCGCGGTCAGCCCCGAGACCGGAGTGTCGGAGAAGCCACACGGGGAGCAGCCCCAGTCGGTGCCGTTCCAGTTGTTCGTCAGCTGCTGCGTGTTCGGGTACGTCATCACCGCACCGTTGCCCGCGGGCTCGAGCGCCTGCACCGACCAGTGGCCCGGGTCGTAGGCGGTCAGCGTCTGCCTGCAGGTCGGGTCGGCCCAGCAGTTGTTCCCGACGTAGGTGTTGTAGCCGTTGCTGTTGGTGATCCCGGCGTAGGAGTAGGGCCCGCAGTTCCCGGACGGCGACGTCGTCACGCATGCCGTGCCGGTCGGGGTCGGAGTGGGAGTCGGCGTTGGCGTCGGCGTCGGCGCGGGTGTGGTGACCGTGGGGGTCGGTGTCGGCGAGGTCACCGTCGGCGTCGGCGACGGACAGTTGTGGCCGTGGCACGGCTTCGGGCCCGGCCGGGCGTTCGCAGCCCCAGCGACGAGCATCACGAGCGGGACGACGAGCAGGATGATGAACGCACGCTTCATGGCCGGTCCTCCCGGACTGCTTGGTTCCGTCTGACCCCCGCGGCTCCGCGGGCGGCGATCGCTGCTTCCTTGCGAGTGACCTTCGGGCTGTAGAGGCGGCGTCCGAGCAGCCACTCCAGCCGGGCGTGGATGTTGTAGTGGCCGGTGTCGCAGGTCAGGACCTTGTTGCTGACCTCGTCCGGACCGCCGAACTCCAGCGGGATCACGTGGTGGTGCACCGTGCGGGCGACCGGCGGCCAGTGGTACCGGTGGACTTCGCATCGGTTCCCGTCGAGCTCGACCGCACTGGTCTCGACCGGGATCGCGTCGCCGAACGTCATCGTCGCCCCCTCAGGCGGGTGTCTCTCACCGGGCGGCTCTTCGCCACCATGTCTCCCAGCATCAGGTCCGTCATCGCCCAGACCATCGCGTCCAGCCGGTCCGGACTGATCTCGCCCGGCTCGAACACTGTGGTCGTGAGCTGCTCTTCCAACTCCTCGTGGTACCCCGCGATTCTAGCACGGAACTTCCGGAGGTCGGCGACGTCCTCCTCGAACAGCGCCGCCACCGGCTCGGCTCGGGTCCGCTTGTTGTCCGACGCCCAGACCACCTTCAGGTTGATGTTCGGGTCGACCTGGCGGAAGACCTCGAGCATCCACTTCCCGCCGTGGTTCTTCTCCACCACCAGCGCGTCGCAGCCCAGCTCGTGATAGAGCCGGACTGCGCGGGCGGCCATCGTCCGCGGGCTCGCCCTCCACTCCCACGAGCCCATCACATAGCCGACGTTGTCCATCCCCCGCGCACAGTGGCTGACGCCGAACGCGTCGCCGGAGTCCTCACCCTCGGACGGGTCGACTGCGAGCACCCGCCGGAGCACCCCGGTCTTATGCTCGACGTTCTCCGGGCGCACCCGGCCGTTGTCGAGGTCCGTCCTTGTCCACAGCGCGCCCTCGATCGCGTCGATCGCGTCCCAGTCACCCTCGCGCAGCGCTAGCCGGATCGCCCGGTTCCGGTTCCGGTTCAGCCGGTCGACATATCCGGGGTCCGCCTGCAGCAGGGCGGGGTTGTCCTCCAGCTTCGCCGGGACGAACACCCGCAGTGGCGGTCGGGGCAGCTCCTCGGTGGCGGCCGGTCGCCAGACCTCGTGTGGGGCGGGCGGCAGTTCACCCTCCTCGATGTCGTCAGCCTTCGGCTTCACCCACCGCCGCTTGACCCAGGCGTGGCCTGTGCCCCCGGGGTTGGTGGTCGCGATCAGGTGCGGGCGGACACCGGGGATCGTGGACCGCAGGCGACCGATCAGGTAGTCCACCTGGCTCTCCATGAACTCGGTCACCTCCTCGAACGCGATGCAGCCGTACTCCGCGCCCTGGTACCCGTAGACGTCGTCTGCGTACTGCAGCGACCCGACCTCCAGCACGGAGGTGTTCGGGAAGGTGAAGGTGTGCTCCTGCATATTGTACCGAGCGCGACCGTAGAGCTTCTGCTTCAGCCGGGGGATCAGCGTGCGGTTGAGGCTGGGGAAGACTCTTCGGAAGGCCACGACGCGGTTGCCGGGGTGCAGCTCGCACTGGGCGATCAGGTATTCGCAGAGCCATTCGCTCTTGCCACCTCCGGCTGCGCCACCGTAGAGCAGCTCGTCGACCCGCCCTGCCAGCTCGCTCGCCTCACGCTGACGTTCCTGCGGGGCCCACCTGTCCTGCGGGTCGATCAGCTCGGCGGCGATGGCCCACCGCGACTTCACTCGACCGGGTCCCCCATCATGTGCCCGAGCCACCGACCTTCGACGGCCCAGACGTGGAACGCTGTCTCCTTGCACTGCCGCCAGGGGCAGGTCGGGCTCTCGCAGTGCACCCGCGCCTCACCCCCGCAGCGCGGGCAGGTCATGCGCCCGGCCCCGTCCAGGACTGGTCGAGCACACGCTCCCTCTGACTGACCGCGGCGGCGAGCATGCCGAGCGCTTCGACGTGGGAGACGTCGTTGGTCTCGCGGATCGCATAGCCGACCCGCCCTTCCTCGTCGAGGCACTTGAAGATGGCGACCACTTCGAGTGGCTGCCACCCTGCCTCGAGGTCCGGAGCCTCCAGCCCACCGATGTCCATCAGAATCCCGGCCCTTCCCGTCCGATCTTCCGCTTCAGCTCGGCTCGTCGCTTCTCCTGGAACTTCAGTTCGGCCTTGAGCTCCTCAGCCGCCAGGTGCACGTGGGTGTCGTACCCCAACTGGTGGGTGCCCGGCTCGTAGTGCGAGGTCCCCTCGAGCACGTGCTCCGGTCCGTGCGTCGGCCGCCAGGTGGAGGGATCCTCCTCCGGGTCGTGCCCCCTCACTTCAGCGCCCGGTCGATCGCGCGCTGGAGCTCGCCTGTGGTCCGGGCCATCTCGAGCAGCTGCTCCCGGTCGCGGATCATGCCGCGGTCGACTCGGATGATGATCGAGCGCAGCAGCGCGATGCTCGTCCCGCGTCGTCCCACGCCTGCGCCCGAGAGTGAGAGCGCGACCCGCACGTTCCGCGCGGGCATCAGGCGATCGCAGAGAGGTGACGGCGGACGACGTGCCCGCGGATGGTGCGCTGCTCCCGGGACAGGTTCAGCTCCGGGTCGTCCAGGACCGCGGTGATCACCCGGGCGAGCTGCGCCCCGGTCTCCTCCTCGATCTGGACCCGGCGCTCCTCGATGTTGTTCTTGAGTGCCTCGACGCTCGCCGTGCGGAGCATCTTCCGCTCCTCGCGGTACAGCTCGACCCAGACCGCGACCTCACGGCCCTGCTCCCCGAGCGACTGCAGCGCGGAGCGGGCGTCCTCACGCAGCGTCTCCAGGTCGATCTGGGTGAACTGCGTGATCACCGTCTCGAGCCAGGCGACGATCCCGGCACTTCGCCTGACCTCCCCGAGCAGCGCAGCCGCCGGGTCGATGTCGAGCGGCGTGCCGAACGCGACCATGCGCGCCCGCATCTGCTCCTTCGCGGCAGCGATCTTCAGCGGCGCGGAGGTCCCGCCATGGAACTTGCACTTGCCCCAGCCGAGGTGGTCCGTGCCGTGCCCGGCGGGCATCTTGCAGGTGTTCCCGTCCTTCTTCCGCGTGCCGCAGAGCCGCTTCTCAGGCTTCACAACCTTGCCCATCGCATGACCTCCCAGTCCCCTCCGACGCAGCCCCGGTTCGGCGGGGTCCTCGCTCTCGCAGCGCTCCCACCCACCAGGCCACTGGGGCGAGGACTCTCCGCCGAACCTACGGCCAGTTTACCTCAGCCATGACGTTCCGCCCTGTGCGGTCGACGATTCGGGCGGCTTGTTCTTGGTCTCGGGTCAGCGCCCGGTACCTGTCTTGGATCGCGATCTTGTCGCTGCTAGCGGCGTCGCTCTCCCAGCATGCGCCACCGCGGCGGAGGTTCAGGACTTCGATGTACAGCTTCATCTCTCAGCTCCTCGTGCTGCTCGTACCTCGTAGCCCGCGACAGTCCCGAGTTCCGGCAGCTCGGGCCGGTGCATCGGCGGCCGGTCCCAGGAAGGCTCCCACGTAGCGACACCCGCTTCTTCACTCTGGGGTACCGCGACCAGTACTCCGTTGTCAAGATCCTTGAGGACCCGCAGCAGGAGGTCCAGACCCATTGGGAAGAGCTTGTCCCGCCATAGGCTGCGGTAGTCCTCTCCCGGTCGAACAAAGCACCAGTCTTGCGCAGCGATAGGCCCACCGTCGACGTTGTCCGTGAACCAGTAGACGGATCCTCCTGCGACCGGGTCGCCCATAGCGACAGTCCACCGGACCGCGTCGCGGCCCCGATGTCTAGGTAGGAGCGACGGGTGGTACCCGATCGCTCCCAGACGCGTAGCTGCACGGCTTCTCCTTCCGATGAACGTGTGTGAGTGCGCGGCCACGATCAGGTCGGCGTCGGCCGAGCGCACCCAGTCTTCGGTGAGCGACGTGATGGTGACCTCGCCGGTCCCGAACGCGTACCGCCACAGCGCATCCCCTTCATCTGCGGGGGCGACCACGAGCGGCACCTCGTGTCCGGCGTTCCGGATCGCCTTCAGCGCTTCGCGCCCGAACGCCTTCTGCCCGGCCAGGATCAGCCTCACTTCTCCTCCAGCCCGTAGGCGAACCCGGCGACTCCGCGCCAGTGCCCGCCGTACTTCATGCTCTGCTTGCCGTGGACCTTCGCGGCCCGCCCGCCGTGGAGCTTGGCTGAGACCTGCCGCCACCGGCGGTCCCGCTTGAGTGCGGCGAGCAGCGCGGGGTGCGCGGTGTGGAAGTAGGTCGGCGCTGGCCGCTTCGCCCAGCCTTCCCCGTCCAGCTCCCGTTGGGCCAGCGTGTTGAGGAACCGCATGCCGATCCCGGCTCCTTGCCACTCGGGCTTGACGACCATCCGGCAGGCTCGCGCTGCGACGCGGTTCCCGGCCCACATGGTGGTCATCCCGAGGTGCGCCACCGGCTCCTCCCCGACGAATCCGACGTAGGCGGTCCCGTACGGC
>DATLUW010000611.1:0-12169 GCA_035577825.1 Actinomycetota bacterium
CGGCGCGTCGACCTGGGGCTCGGACGCCGTGCGGCCGCTGCCCTCGGTCTCGGGGGGCGGCTCGCCGTGGTCGGCAGGCGGGGCCTGCCCGACGTCCGCGCCCACCGCCGGCCCGAACCAGCCGTCCGGCGTCCCCAGGCCGGCCAGCACACGGCAGGTCGTACGGAGATCGGCCGGCCTCGGTCCCTGCGTCGACGGGGGCGGGTTTCCCGCGCGCAGCTGGTCGAGGAGCTCGACCAAGCCGTCCTCGCTCATCCGCGCGTAGTTCAGCCAGTTCACCTGGACGAGCGGGGCCTGCTCGCACGCTCCGAGGCACTCCTCCTCGTGCAGCGTGATCGCGCCGTCGTCGGTGACTTCCTCGGCGTTCGGCCCAAGGACCTCCTCCGCCCGTTCGAACAGCCGCTTGGCGCCGAGGAGGGCGCACGACACGTTCGTGCACACGGCTACCACGTAGCGGCCGGTCGGGCGCATCCGGAACATCGTGTAGAAGGTCGCGACCGACTCGACCTCGGCGGTCCGGATTCCGAGCAGCTCGCCGACCTCCTGCAGGCCCTCGCGGGACAGGTGCCCCTCGGCCGACTGCAGCAGGTACAGCAGCGGCAGCATCGCCGAGCGCTTCTCCGGATAGCGGGCGATGATCGTCTCCGCGTCGCGACGCTGGTCGTCGGTCAGCACGGCCATCAGCGGTCCACCCTCATCGGTCCACCCCGCCCATCACCGGGTCGATCGAACCCACGCACGCGATCACGTCGGCGACGAGACCACCCTCGAGCATCGGCGGCAGCGATTGGAGGTTCACGAACGAGGGGTCGCGGACGCGGATGCGGTACGGCCGGTTCGAGCCGTCGCTCACGACGTAGTACCCGAGCTCGCCGCGGGGCGACTCGACCGCCGTGTACACCTCGCCCGGGGGAACCCGGATGCCCTGCGTCACCAGCTTGAAGTGGTTGATGAGGGCCTCCATCGAGCCCTCCATGATGTGGTCGAGGTAGGCGGGGTCGTTCCCGATGCCGTCCGGCCCGACCGAGAGCTGCCCCGGGAACCGGAGCTTCGGGTCCTCCACCTTCACCGGCCCGTCGGGCAGCCGGTCGAGGCACTGTTCGACGATCCGGAGCGACTGGCGCATCTCCTCGATCCGGATCTCGAACCGGGCGTAGCAGTCGCCGGCCTGCCGCACCGGCACGTCGAACTCGAACTCCTCGTACCCGCCATACGGCGACGCGGTCCGCACGTCGTACGGCACGCCCGCCGCGCGGAGCACCGGCCCGGTGATCCCGAGCCCCAGTAGCGTCTCGGCCGGCACCACGCCGATGCCCTTGTTCCGTTCGAGCCAGATGGGGTTGTCGGCGAGCAGGTCCTCGTACTCCGAGATCCGGCCCGGCATCATCTGCAGGAACGCCCGGGTCCGTTCGACCGTGCCGTCGGGCAGGTCCATGGCGAGGCCGCCGATCCGCATGAACGCGTGGTTCATCCGCAAGCCGGTCACCATCTCGAAGATGTCGAGGATCACCTCGCGCTCACGGAAGCCGTAGAGCATCACCGAGATCGCGCCGATCTCGAGCGACAGCGTCGCAAGGGCCACCAGGTGCGAGGCGATGCGGTTCAGCTCGCAGAGCAGGATCCGGATGACGCGCGCCCTCGGCGGCGCCTCGATCCCCAGCAGGCGTTCGACCGACAGGCAGTACGCCATCTCGTTGTGGAACGGCGACAGGTAGTCCATGCGCGTGACATACGCGACGGCCTGCTGCCACGTCCGCCACTCGGCGTTCTTCTCGATGCCGGTGTGGAGGTACCCGATCACCGGGCGGACCGAGACGACGTTCTCGCCATCGAGCTCGAGGACCATCCGGAGCACCCCGTGCGTCGACGGGTGCTGCGGGCCCATGTTGATGAGCATGGTCTCCTCGCGGATGTCGGCGAGGGTCTCGTGCTCCTCGAAGCCGGTGTCGACCGGTCGGTCGGCCATGGTCAGACCGTCCGCTCGTCGACCGGCGGGATGAACGCGCCCTTGTACTGGGTCCCGACGCCGCCGAGCGAGTAGTCCTTGCGCAGCGGGTGGCCGTCCCAGTCGTCCGGCATGAGGATCCGGCGGAGGTCCGGGTGCCCGTCGAACACGACGCCGTACATGTCGAAGACCTCGCGTTCCAGCCAGTTGGCCGTCGGGAAGAGCGAAGTGACGCTCGTGATGTGCGGCTCGTCCGGACCGAGCCCGGACTTCACGCGGACGCGGTGGCCGTGCTCCATCGAGAACAGGTGGTACGCGATCCAGAACCGCGGGTCCCGGTCGAGCCAGTCGGTCGCCGAGCAGTCGGCGAGCCAGGTGAACCCGAGCGCGGAGTCGTCGCGCAGGTACGTGAGCGCGGCGACGACCTCCTCCGGGTCCACGATCGCGGTGACCTCGCCCCGGGCGGCGACCACGTCTGGGAACCGTTCGCGGAGGCGGTCGGCCAGGGCCTGGACGTCCACTACTTGATCCGGCCCTTCGTGCGGATCTTCTCGTGCAGCCGGAGGATGCCGTACATCAGCATCTCCGGCCGGGGCGGGCAGCCGGGGACGTAGATGTCGACGGGGACGATCGTGTCGACGCCCTGCACGAGCGCGTAGTTGGTGAACATGCCGCCGGCCGACGCGCACACGCCCATCGAGATGACCCACTTGGGCTCGGCCATCTGGTCGTAGACCTGGCGGAGCACCGGCGCCATCTTCTGGGAGACGCGCCCGGCCACGATCATGAGATCGGCCTGGCGGGGCGAGGCGCGGAAGATCTCCATCCCCCACCGGGCGAGGTCGTACGGCGCGGTGCCGGCCGACATCATCTCGATCGCGCAGCACGCGAGGCCGAACGTCACGCCCCACGTCGACTGCTTCCGGGCCCAGTTGACCGCGCGCTCGAGTGTGGTCGTGAGGAGGCCCCGCTTGGCCTCCTCGATGTCGGAATCGTCGGCGATGAGGTCGGCGCGCCGCCGCGTCACGTCGCCCGGGATACGCTCAACCGGCACGGGTTCCCCCTCGATGCGGATGCGACAGCGCGGCCTCGCGTTCCTCCTCGCGGGCGATGCGGATCGTGCGGCGGCGTTCGTCCTCGGACCAGTCGAGCCCGCCCTTCTTCCACACGTAGACGTAGGCCACGAACACGAGCCCGATGAACACGCCCATCTCGATCAGCCCGAACACCCCGAGCTTGCGGAACTCGACCGCCCACGGGAACAGGAAGATCGTCTCGATGTCGAACACGATGAACAGCATCGCGACCAGGTAGAACTTCACCGGGAAGCGCTGCCCCCGCTGGACCGGGTCCACTTCGATGCCGCTCTCGTACGGCTCGGCCTTGGGGCGCGAAGGGCGGTGCGGCCGGAAGAACGACGACGCCACCAGCGACAGCGTGGCGAACGCGGCCACCACGCCGAACAGGAGCAGCACCGGCAGGTAGCTCGAGAGGTCGGCGACCACGGCCGTCATCGAGCGGAGAGCCCCCGGGTCGTGGCGAGCGTCGCGGCGGCCGTCATGCGGTCGGCGACACCGCTTCGAGCGCGGCCAGGATCTTGTCGTGCACGTCGCCCTTGGGACCGTCGGTGAGGTTCGCCATCATCCGCAGCGCGAACTGCATCAGCCATTCGCGGTGCAGCCCGTGGCGCGTCGCGAACGACATGAATTTCGGGTTGCCGATGATCTTCACGAACACGTTCCCCATGGCGAAGTACTTGCCGTACCGCTGGCGGAGCAGCGTCGGGTAGACCTGCGCGAGCGCCGGGCGCCCCTTCTCGAACGCGTCGAACACGAGCTCCGCGGCCATCTGCCCGGTCTCCATCGCGTACGAGATGCCCTCGCCGTTGAACGGGTTGACGAGGCCGCCCGCGTCGCCGACCAGCAGCACGCCGGGCTCCGCGAGCGGCCGCCGGTTGAACCCCATCGGGAGCGGACCGCTCCGCACCGGACCGATCGCCGTGTCCTCGTTCAGGCCCCACTCGGCGGGGAGCATCTTGATGAAGACGTCGAACACCCGCTGCGCCGACAGCTCCTTGAAGCCGTGGAACGTGTTCAGCAGGCCGGCACCGACGTTCACGACCTCGTCGTCGATCGGGAAAATCCAGCCGTAGCCGGGCAGCACCTTCTCGCCCTCGTACAGGTCGAGCCAGGCCTCGAGCCACGGGACCTGCGCGCGGTCCCACCGGTAGTACCTGCGAGCTGCGATGCCGAGCGGGCGTTTCGTGTCGCGCTTGACGCCCGCCTGCCCGGCGAACCTCGACGACGCGCCGTCCGCCGCCAGGACGAACCGCGACCGGATCGTCCGCTCCGGCCCGGCCTCCGGACGCTTGCGACGTCCGTTGCTGCCGTTGCCGTTCGCGGGGCCGAGCTCCCGGACCTTCGCGCCGACGACCCAGCCGCGGTCCATCACCGGGGAAACCGCCTCGGTGGATTCGTGGAGGACGGCGCCGGCCTGTTGCGCGCGGCGCGCCAACAGCTCGTCGAAGTCAAGGCGGGTGCGCACCAGCCCGTAGCCCGGCCAGTCGTTCAGGGCCGGCCAGGCCAGGTCGAGAATGCCGCGCGGGCCGTACACCCGCAGGCCCTCGTTCCGCACGAACCCCGGCCCCTCGGTGTCGATGCCCATCTCGAGCATCGCCTTGACGGCTCGCGGGGTGAGGCCGTCGCCGCAGACCTTCTCGCGGGGGTAGGCGGTCTTCTCGACCACCGCGACGTGCACGCCGTGGCGCGCCAGGTGGTACGCGGCAGCGCTTCCCCCGGGGCCGCCCCCCACGACCAGCACATCGAACTGCTCGTCGGTGATCGGCACTGGGCGAAGGCTCCCCTGGCTCCTGTTCGTCGCTCCCGTCCGGCGCCCGGATCCGGTCCGCGGACGACCGCCACCCCGGTGGCCGGTGCGCTTGTGAAAAACTTCACAAGCGGCCGCTCCGATGCTAGTCCCGACCCCGTTCGAGCGGCAAACGGCGCCCGCTACGCGGTGCCGGCGAAGGGGCCGGCGCCATGGTCCCACGCCGCGAGCTCGTCGGGGATCACGCGCAGGAACCACAGGTCCCGCGTCGACTCAGAGAACGTCCGGAACCCGTGCCGGCCGAACCGCTCCCGGTACTTGTCGTGCCACCGCGACATCGGCGCGCGGAGCTCGGGGTGCCCCGGCCGGAGCGGCCGCGCGGTCCCGGTCAGGACGACGCCGGCGAGCTCCTCCCACTCGCCCCCCACGTCGAACACCAGCGCGACGCGCGAGTCCCGGCGGATGTTCGCCTGCGTGACCGTGTCGTCGAAGAGCGAACAGAACACGCCCTCCGCCTCCCACACGAACCACACGGGGACGACGTGGGGGCCGTCGGGACCGGCGGTCGCAACCCGGACGACGGGGACACGCTGCAGCAGCCGCCGCGCCGTCTCCAGGTGGACCGGCGCCGCCTGGACCGCGCTCACCCGGCGAGTGTATGCCTCTGCTCGGGAGACATCCGTGCGGCGTTCGATGGCGGGCGTGGATACACTTCGGGGCGGCCTCGTCGGGCCCTCATTCGTCGTGAACATGACGCGCTTCCAGAAGCTCTGCCTCGCCACCGCCGGCACGACCGTGCTGCTGTTCGCCGTGGGCGGGCTGGTGCGGGGGTCGGGCTCCGGCCTCGGTTGCGACACCTGGCCGAACTGCACCGCGACGTCGCTGTTCCCGAGCGGGACGATGCACTCGATCATCGAGTTCTCGCACCGCGCGCTGATGTTCATCGACACCGTGCTGATCGCGATCACCGGCATCGTGGCTTGGCGCAGCTACCGCTCCGTCCGCAAGGTGTTCTGGCCCGCGGTGCTGGCGTTCCCACTCGTGATCGCCCAGGCCGTGCTCGGCGGCATCGTCGTCAAGACCGACCTGAACCCCGGCTGGGTCACCGCCCACTTCTCGGTCGCGCTCCTGCTGGTCGCCGACGTCGTGTACCTCGCGGCGAACTCCTTCTGCACCGTGAAGCTGCCGCAGAAGGAGGGCGCGATCGCCGGCTCGAACCCGAAGTTCGCGCGGCTCACGATCTGGACCGCGGTCGTGACCGGCGCGCTGCTGCTGGTCGGGACGTATGTCCGCGCGAAGGGCGCCGGGCTGGCGTTCGACGACTGGCCCCTGATGAACGGCAAGCTCGTGCCGACGCTCGGCGGCATCGCGACGCCGATGTTCCTGCACCGGGTGCTGGCCGCGGCCGGGTTCCTGCTGGTGCTGTACACGGCCGTGCGGGCCTGGACGATGAGCCCGCGGTCGAAGGACCTCGTGGTGCTGTCCTCGACGGCGCTCGGGCTGTTCGTCGCGCAGATCATGGTCGGGGCCGCGAACGTCTGGTCGAAGCTTCAGCCGGCCGCCGTCGTGGCGCACGTCGCGCTGGCCGTCCTGATCTGGGCGGACCTCGTCGCGCTGGCGACGGTCTCACGGCGGCTCGCGGAGCACCGGCCGCGCGCGCCGATGCCGGCTGCGGAGGGCGAACCCGACACGGCCGCCGCCCCCCGGCCGTCGCTGCGCAAGACGACCACCGCGTACCTCCAGCTCACGAAGCCGCGCATCGTCATGCTGCTGCTGATCACGACGGTGCCGACGATGGTGCTTGCGGCACAGGGGTTTCCGTCGATCTGGCTGGTCCTGTCCACGCTGTTCGGCGGCACGCTCGCGGCCGGCGGCGCGAACGCCATGAACCAGTACTTCGACCGGGACATCGACGAGCTCATGCGCCGGACGAGGTCGCGGCCGCTCCCCGCCCACCGCATCCCGCCCGAGAACGCGCTGGCGTTCGG
This sequence comes from Actinomycetota bacterium, assembly GCA_035577825.1. GTDB lineage: Bacteria > Actinomycetota > UBA4738 > UBA4738 > JACQTL01 > DATBHM01. Next base: position 6,760 of record DATLUW010000611.1, read on the forward strand.
CTACGTGCTGGGGATCGTCTCGTTCTTCTGGCTCGCCACCATGGTGAACGTGCTTTCGGCCGAGCTCGCCCTCTCCGCACTGCTGTTCTACGTCCTCGTCTACACGCTCATGCTGAAGCGAACGACCACACAGAACATCGTGATCGGCGGCGCGGCCGGCGCCGTGCCGGTGCTGGTGGGCTGGGCGGCGGTGACGGGCTCGCTGGCGCTCGCGCCGTGGATCCTGTTCGCCATCGTGTTCTTCTGGACGCCGCCGCACTTCTGGGCGCTCGCCATGCGGTACACGAAGGACTACGCCGCGGCGAAGGTCCCGATGCTCCCCGTCGTGAAGGGCGAGCGGAAGACCACCTGGAACATCCTGCTGTACACGCTCGTGCTGGTCGGGATCACACTGCTGCTGTTCCCGGTGGCGCGGATGGGCGCGATCTACCTGGTGGCGGCCGTCGGCCTGGGGGTGGCGTTCATCGTGAAGGCCGTGCAGCTGTGGCGGCGCACCTCGCCGGCGCTCGCCATGGGGATGTTCAAGTTCTCGATCACCTACCTCGGGCTGCTGTTCGCGGCGGTCATGGTCGACCGCCTGATCCCGATCGCGTAGCCGAACCCGGTCAGGAACCCTCGGCGGACGCCGGCGCGGCGCCCTGCGGCGTCGCCGCCAGCGCCGCCCGCCGGTCCTCGTCGGCCTCGATCCGCCGCTGCCGGATCGTGTCGTGCCGGAGCCACGCCCCGGTCACCAGCAGCGCGGCGATGAGCGTCGCGAGGTCGCCGGCGATCCACATGAACGACGCCGCCTGCGAGACGTCGGCGACGGCGTGCGCGCCCCCCCACGGCGGCGGCAGCTGCAGGTAGTGCTGGTACGGCTCGCCCGACAGGATCGCCACCGCCAGGAAGGCCTCCAGCGGCATCACGGCGACCAGGTACAGGATCCTGGCGGGGTACGAGAGCTTCCGCGGCGCCGGGTCGAGTCCCACGATCGGCCACCAGAACAGCAGCGCGGCCGCCAGGTACAGCGCATGTTCGAGGTCGTGGACCGGGGTCGAGGAGAGCGCCGCGTTGTAGAACCCCGTCAGGTGCGTCGCGTACTGCGCCACGACGAACACCGACAGCGCGACGATCGGATGCGTCAGCAACTTGACGGCCCGGCTGTGGAGCACCGGCAGCAGGAACCGCTTGCGCGTCGCCGGCCGCGAGGCCCGGAGCGCGAGCGTGATCGGCGCCCCCAGCGCGAACAGCGGCGCCGCCACGAACATCAGCAGGACGTGCTGCATCATGTGCGTCGAGAAGCTCGCGTTGGCGTACGTGTCGACCGGCGAGGCGATCGCGACGAGCGCCACGGCGAGGCCCCCGTACCACGCCCACACCCTGCCGTGCGGCCAGGCCGGCCCGGTTCCCGCCGCGCGCAGGCGGCGCAGCCCGAACCAGTAGACGAGCCCCGCCGCGACCGTGAGCGCGAGGGGGATCGGTTCGATCGACCACCCCGTGAGCAGCCGAAGTGGCGTGAACACCGGCGGGATCGACTGACCGTGACCGAGCATCGCCCCCATGCTGCCACGCGCCCGATCGGAACGCGCTCGCCCCCGGACCGCCCCGGCCGTCGATGCACGCGTTCCGCGCCGTGCTCACGCACCCCCGGAAGTTGTCGTTAGAATGCGGCCGCCTGAGCCCCGGATGAAACGTGGCGGACCGCAGGAGACCCGAGGAGCCTTGATCAGGAAGCCCGAACGCGGCCGGACCCGGCGAGCGCAACTGGTCGCGCTCATCGCGGGCGTTGGCATCCTGGCGTCGGCCTGCGCCCCCACCGCCGTCACCGAGACCGGCGCCAAGGTCCACAACCTCTACAACATCGTCCTCGTCATCGCGGCGGTCGTGTTCGTCGGTGTCGAGGTCGCGATCATCTACAACGCCCTGCGGTACCGACGGCACCACGACGACGAGACCCTGCCGGAGCAGGTCCACGGCAACAACAAGATCGAGGTCGTCTGGACGCTGATTCCGAGCCTCATCGTCCTCGCGCTGTTCGTGATGTCGATGGTCGTGCTGGCCGACGTCAACCACGTGAGCAAGGACGACCCACTCACGGTCCGGGTGACCGGGTTCCAGTGGCAGTGGAAGTTCGAGTACTTCACCGGGCAGGACCCGGACCTTAAGCCGCTCGGCGTGACGATCCAGGCCGCGAGCCAGACCGACCGCCCGATCCTGCGTCTCCCGGTCGGCGAGCCGATCCACTTCGAGATCGAGACGCAGGACGTCATCCACTCGTTCTACGTGCCGGCGTTCCTGTTCAAGCGGGACCTCATCCCGGGCCTCCACAACAACTTCGACCTGACGATCGAGCCGCAGTACGTGAACGAGAAGCTCCGCGGCCAGTGCGCCGAGCTGTGCGGCGACAACCACAACCAGATGGAGTTCCAGGTCTGGACGCTGGGGTCGTCGGACTTCCAGTCCTGGATCAAGACGGAGGCCGAGAAGCAGTCGCACGGACCGCAGTGCTCGCCGACCGGGACCGCGCTGACGATCGAGGCGATCCCGTCGATCAAGTTCAACACGGACTGCCTGGCGGCCCCGGCCAACCAGGCGCTCACGTTGCAGTTCGACAACAACGACCCGTCGATCCCGCACAACGTGGAGATCTACTCGAAGGACCCGACGCAGGGCGGGACGCCGCTCGGCGGCGCGACCGGGCCTACCGACACCATCACCGGCGTGGCCTCGATCACCTACGACATCAACGCGCTGCAGCCGGGGACGTACTACTTCCAGTGCGACGTGCACACGATCATGAACGGGACATTCGTGGTCAAATGACGCATCGAGCGGGGGACCTGATCAGCTGATGGCGGCCGTCACCGAGGTTCGCGAGCAGGCGCCGGCGCCCGAGCCGCACCGGCGGCGCAAGGCGATCGCGTCGTGGCTCACCACGACGGACCACAAGCGCATCGGCATCATGTACATCTTCACGGCCTTCTTCTTCTTCCTGCTGGGCGGCGTCCTCGCGGAGCTCATCCGGACCCAGCTGTTCGAGCCCGACAACACGCTGTTCACGTTCCACGTCTACAACTCGCTGTTCACGATCCACGCCATCACGATGATCTTCCTGTTCGTGATGCCCGTGACCGTGGGCTTCGCGAACTACATCGTGCCGCTCCAGATCGGCGCGCCGGACATGGCGTTCCCCCGGGTGAATGCGTTCTCGTACTGGCTGTTCCCCCTCGGCGGGATCCTGATCTGGTCGGGGTTCTTCTCCACGAACGGCGCCGCGTCGGGCGGCTGGACCATGTACGCGACGCTGAACGAGAAGCTCACGATCGGCTCGACGCCCGGGTGGGGAACCGACGTGCTGATCATGGGCCTGCTCGTCCTCGGCGTGTCGTCGCTGCTCGGCGCCATCAACTTCCTGGTGACCATCTTCAAGATGCGCGCGCCGGGCATGACGATGTTCCGGCTGCCGATCTTCACGTGGACGTTCCTTGCGACGTCGCTGCTGCTGCTGCTGTCGATGCCGGCGTTCACGGCGGCGCTGGCCGCGCTGCTGATCGACCGGAACTTCGGCGGGCACTTCTTCGACCCCGCCGCGGGCGGCAGCGCGATCATGTGGCAGCACATCTTCTGGTTCTTCGGGCACCCCGAGGTCTACATCCTGATCCTGCCCTCGATGGGCATCGTGTCGGAGATCCTCCCGGTGTTCTCGCGCAAGCCGTTGTTCGGGTACCGGGCATTCGTGTACGCGACGCTCGCCATCGCGATGCTCGGGTTCGGCGTGTGGGCGCACCACATGTTCACGACGGGCGCCGTGTACGCGCCGTTCTTCGCGCTGCTCACGGCCGCCATCGCGATCCCCACCGGTGTGAAGTTCTTCATCTGGATCGCGACCATGTGGCGCGGCAAGATCACGTTCTCCACGGCGATGCTGTTCGCGGTCGGGTTCCTGATGGTGTTCCTGATCGGCGGCATCGACGGCGTGTTCCTGGGCTCGCCGCCGATCGACTACCACCTGCAGGACACGTACTGGGTGGTGTCGCACCTGCACTTCGTGCTGTTCGGCGGCAGCGTGTTCGGGATCTTCGCGGCCGTCTACTACTGGTGGCCGAAGATCACCGGCCGGTTCCTCAACGAGAAGCTCGGCAAGCTGCACTGGGTGCTGACGTTCGTCGGGACGATGCTCGCGTTCTTCCCGATGCACATCGCCGGGCTGAACGGCATGGTCCGCCGCATCGCGAACTACCCGGACATCAACAACTTCGTGCTGCTGAACCGGATGTCGACGATCGGCGCCTACATCCTCGGGCTCGGGGTGATCGTGTTCGTCGGGAACACCCTGTCGTCGTTCCGCAGGCCGAAGACGGCCGCGGGCGACGCGTGGGGCGAGGGGAACTCGCTCGAGTGGGCGACCACGTCTCCCCCGCCCGCCTGGAACTTCGACGAGCTGCCGCCGATCCGCTCCGAGCGGCCGATGTTCGACGTGCGCCACGGCACCGCGCACCACCCGGTGCCGGCGGGCGCTCCAGCGGCTGCGGCCGGGGGGACCGCGCCCGCGTCGTCGTCGCCGGAGCCGGCCGGGGAGCCGGGGTCGTCGGAAGGCGGTGAGGCATGAGCGTCGAGGCCACCCACGCCGCCGTCCCCCACGTCCGCCGCAAGGACCCGATGCCGGCCTCGCTGCTCGGCGTCATCCTGTTCGTGGCGTCCGAGTGCGTGTTCTTCGCGGCGCTGTTCGGCGCGTACTTCACGATCCGGTCGAACGCCGGGAACGACTGGCCGCCGGCCGGGATCTCCGAGGAGCTGCACGCCTGGCCGATCGCGGCCATCGCCACGTCCCTGCTGATCCTGTCGAGCGTCACGATGCAGTTCGCCATCTGGGCGATCCGCCGGGGCGACCGCCCGACGATGATGCGGTTCCTGAAGCTCACGCTCGTGCTGGGCGGGATCTTCCTGGGGATGCAGGCCTACGACTACGCGACCCTCGGGTTCTCCATCCACGACACGGTGTTCGGAACGACGTTCTTCACGATGACCGGGTTCCACGGGGCGCACGTGGCCGGCGGGCTGGTGTTCATCTATCTGATGCTCGCCCGCGGGTGGTCGGGCCAGCTGACCCGCGACGACCACACCGGCCTCGAGGCCGCCGCGATCTACTGGCACTTCGTGGACATCGTGTGGATCGGGCTGTTCACGACCCTCTACATCCTCAAGTAGGCGAAGGCGTGTTGGGAATGCGGCGAACATCGGAGGCGGCGGCGTGAGGTCGGCGGGACGGATCTTCATGATCCTCTCGGGCCTCGCCCTGACTGCCGCGGTCGTGTACGGGCTGGCGGCCAAGGAGCTCGCCGGCGCCGTGATGCTCGGCGTGTTCTCGGTGGCGCTGCTGTACATCGCCACCGTGCTCGAACACGCCTCGCCGTACGACTTCGCCGAGACC
>DATLUW010000612.1:0-5254 GCA_035577825.1 Actinomycetota bacterium
ACGAGGCGTTCCTCGGGCTCGGCGGGGGCATCGACTCCGTGGGCGGGACGGCGACCCTGACCGACAGCACGGTGAGCGGGAACGACGCGGTCGGCGACCTCGGCGGCGGCATCTTCAACGGCATGAACGACGTCCTCACCATCGTCCGGTCGACGTTCAGCGGGAACCACGCCGGGACGAGCGGCGGCGGCATCCTCCACAACGGCGGGACGCTCTCGATGTCCGGCAGCACCGTCAGTGGGAACGTCGCCGACGGCGACGCGGGGGGGATCGGGATCGGCCAATCGGCCACCATCGTCGACAGCACGATCAGCGGGAACACCGCCCAGGGGTCGGGGGGCGGCGTCCACGTGCTCGGCGGTTCCCCGGTGCTCCTCGCGAACGTCACGGTGACGGGGAACCGGGCCGACCGGGACGGCAACGGCTCGGGCGACGGCGGCGGCGTGTTCCGGGGCGCCGGCAACGTCACCCTCGTGAACACCATCGTCGCGGGCAACCTCGACGCGGGCGGCGAGGCGCCGGACTGTTCGGGCGATCTCGGCTCGCAGGGGTTCAACCTGATCGGCGCGAACACCGCCTGCCTGGCCGCGCCGGGGACGGGCGACCAGGTCGGGACGCCCGCGGCGCCGATCGACGCCGCCCTGGGGCCGCTCGCCGACAACGGCGGCCCGACGGCAACACGGGCCCTCCTCCCGGGGAGTCCGGCGACCGGCGCGGGCAATCCCCTCGCGCCGGGGAGCGGCGGTTCCGCGTGCGCCGCGTTCGACCAGCGGGGCGCTCCCCGGTCGGACTGCGACGTCGGCGCGTATCAACGGGTCCTGTGCTTCGGGCGACCCGTGACGGTGGTCGGCTCCGCGGCCGGGGACACGCTGCGTGGAACGAACGCGACCGAGGTGTTCCTGGCGTTGGGCGGCGACGACCTGATCCAGGCCGGCGCGGGTTCCGACCGTGTCTGCGCCGGGCCGGGCGCCGACCGCGTGATGGGCGAGGGCGGCGACGACCAGCTCGCCGGCGGCCCCGGGAGCGATTCGCTCGACGGGGGGAGTGGGACCGATCGCTGCGACGGGGGGCCCGGATCCGACACGGCCGTCCGGTGCGAGCAGCGGAACGGCATCTGAGCCGGGAACGGATGCCGGCCCGGTCGGCGCCTAGACTTGGGAAAGCCGCGACCGGAGGTGAGGGAATGACCGATACCCAGGAGACGTCCGCCACGCCCGCCGAGGACTTCATGCCCCTGATGGGCATCGATCACGTCGAGTACTACGTGGGGAACGCCCGGCAGGCCGCGTTCTTCTACACGAAGGCGTTCGGGTTCCACGTGACCGCGTACAGCGGGCCCGAGACCAAGGTTCGCGACCGCGCGTCGTGGGTGCTCGAGTCCGGCGAGGCCCGGTACGTGTTCACCGGCGCGATGGGGCCGGAGAGCCCGATCGCGAAGCACGCGTTCGAGCACGGCGACGGCGTCCGTGACGTCGCGCTCCGCGTGCCCGACGCGGCCGACGCGTACGAGCAGACGACGAAGCGCGGAGCCGTGGGCGTCCAGGAGCCGACCGTCAGCGAGGACGAGCACGGCAAGGTCGTCCGCGCGTCGATCAAGGCCTACGGCGACACGCTCCATTCGTTCATCGAGCGGGAGAACTACTCCGGCCCGTTCCTGCCGGGGTACCGCGCCGAGGACCCGATCCCTGACGACGGCCCGCCGGTCGGCATCACGGCCATCGACCACATCGTGTGCAACGTCGAGCTGGGCAAGATGAACGAGCTCGTCGACTACTACGCCCGCATCCTGGGGTTTGGCCAGCTGGTGCACTTCCGCGACGACCAGATCTCGAGCGAGTACACCGCCCTCATGTCGAAGGTCATGTGGGACGGCAACGGCCGGGTGAAGTTCCCGATCAACGAACCCGCCCCCGGGAAGAAGAAGTCGCAGATCGAGGAGTACCTCGACTTCTACCGTTCGCCGGGCGTGCAGCACATCGCGATGGCGACCGACGACGTCATCACCGCGGTCGACGCGCTCCGGCAGCGGGGGATGCGGTTCACGCGGGTGCCCCAGACGTACTACGACTCGCTGTGGGACCGGATCGACAAGGTGGAGGAGGACCACAAGGCGATCGAACGCCTCGGCATCCTGGCCGACCAGGACGAGGAGGGCTACCTCCTGCAGATCTTCACGAAGATCGTCCAGGACCGGCCGACGGTGTTCTACGAGGTCATCGAACGCCACGGCTCCAAGGGGTTCGGCCTCGGGAACTTCAAGGAGCTGTTCCTCGCGATCGAGCGCGAGCAGGAGGAGCGCGGCAACCTGTAGCACTGCGGTCCGGTGGCGGGGAGAGGCGCCGTGACGTTCGATGAACGCGTCCGCGAGGCACTCGCCTCGCTCCGGCCGGGCGACGTCGTCACCTACGGCGAGATCGCCGAGGAGGTCGGGCACCCCGGTGCCGCACGCGCGGTCGGCAACGTGGTCGCGAACTCGGACGGGCTGCCGTGGTGGCGCGTCGTCACCTCGACCGGCCGGCTCGTTCCCGGCCATGAGGAGGTGCAGGCCCGGCGGCTTCGTTCAGAGGGCGTCGAGGTCCGCGGCAAGCGCGTCGTCGTCCGCTGATCCCGCTCCTTGACCGGGGAGCGACGCGGTGTGACCATCCCGACCGCCCGCAGGGGGAGGAGGAAGGATGGCGCGTCCGCGCGCTCGGCTCCTGGTCTGTTCCACGGCGCTCGCCGCCGCGCTTGCCTGGTCTGCGCCTGCGCAGGCCGCCGGCACCACGCAGCTCGTGAGCGTCTCGACGAACGGCGCGCGGGGCGATTGCGCCAGCTTCCGCCCCTCGGTCTCCGGCGCCGGCCGGTACGTCGCGTTCCAGTCGTGCTCGTCGACGTTCGGCGCGAGCGGGCCGCAGGTCTACCTCCGCGACCGGCAGGCGCACACGACGACGCTGGTCTCCGTCGGCCGGACGGGCGGCGCGGGCAACCACGGCAGCTTCGAGCCGTCGATCTCCTCGAACGGCCGGTACGTCGCGTTCGCCTCGGCGGCCTCGAACCTCGTCGCGAACGACCCGCTGCACACGGACGTGTTCCGCTACGACCGCGTGCAGCGCGTGATCAGGCGGGTCTCCGTCGGTCGGAACGGCGCCCAGCCGAACGACGACTCGGGCGGCGTCCTGGCGGGGCAGGTCGACATCTCCTCCGACGGCCGGTACGTGGCGTTCGTCTCCGCCGCGTCGAACCTCGTCGCCGGCGACACGAACGGGGTCGACGACGTGTTCGTCCGCGACGTGACCACCGGGAAGACCATGCTGGTATCGCCGGGGGTCGAGCACGGGCCCGGCGACTTCTTCGCCCTCGGGAACCCGTCGATCTCGGGGAACGGCCGGTACGTGGCGTTCGTGACGTCGGCCCCGTTGCTTCCGGCGGACGGCGGGGACTCGGTGGACGTGTACGTCCGCGACCTCGTCGCGAAGCGCACGATCGGCGTGACCGTCGGCATCGCCCAGATCGAGGTGGCCGACGACCCCGGCATCTCGGCGGACGGGACCAAGGTGGCGTTCGTGGACGGCCCAATCCAGGGCGACGCGCCGACGCAGGTCCGGCTGGCCGACCTCGGGCCGACCGTCCAGCGGCCGACGTGGCCGGGGGACTTCACGCTGATCAGCGCGACGCACCAGGGAGATCCGGGCGACGGCGACAGCTTCTCGCCGGCGGTGGACGCGGACGGCCGCGCGATCGCGTTCGACTCCGCCGCCCACGACCTGCTGCGGAACGACGGGAACGGCCACATCGATGCCTTCGTCAGCCGGTCGGGCGTGATCACCCGGGCCAGCGTGAACAACAAGGGCCGGGCGGGCACGGACGACAGCGCGGCCGGGGCCCTGGCGTGCATCGACCTGACGGCGGACGGTGGGATCGTGGCGTTCGAGTCGCTCGCGCCGAACCTCGTCCCGAACGATACGAACGGTTCGTTCGACGTGTTCGTCCGGGTCGGCTGATCAGTCCGCCGCCCGGCGTCCGGCCTCCCGCAGGCGGCGTTCGATCCCGGTCCGGGCCCGGTCGGCCGCCACCGGATCGCGGAACATCACCCACAGAGAGTTCGCCTGCCCGAGCATCGAGTTGAGCTCGAACGCCAGCTGCTCCGGGTCCTCGCCCGCGTCGAGCTCGCCGGCGGCCTGCGCCTCCGCCACCAGGTCGGCGAGCCGTCGCAGCCACACCGACTGGAACTCCGCGATCTGGTCGCGCACGCGCCCCCGGTGCGAGTCGAGCTCAGCCTCGGCCGCCGCGAAGAAGCACCCGCCGGGGAACACGTCCCCCACGACGTATCGGAGGAACCCTTCCAGCAAGGCCTCGAGCCGCTCGGCCGGCCGGTTCGCGGCCATCGCCGGCGACACGACCAGATCGTCGTAGATCTTCGCCGCGGCGTCGATGGTCGCGAGCTGGAGCTCCTCCTTGCTCCCAAAGTGCGCGTACAGCCCGCTCTTGCTCATCCCGATCGCCGACGCCAGCCCGCCGATCGACAGCCCGCGGAGGCCCTCCACGGTGGCCAGGCGCGCCGCGGACGCGAGGATCGCCTGCCGGCTCCGCAGCCCGTCCGAGCGCAGTGGGCGTCCGGTCGACGGGTTGGTGATGGACGTCACGTTGTCAAAATAGCACGAACGTGCGTAGTATCTCCTCCGAACAAGAACGAACGATCGTGCGAACTACGAAGCGCGACGGAGTGGCAGCGAGAGGAGGAGAGGACATGCCCACGTACATGGACGTGCACAGCGGGTTCGTCGGCGTCTCGGCCGAGGACTTCCAGGCGGCGCACGAGGCCGACCTGGCGATCCAGGACGAGGAGGGCGCTCGATACGAGCGCGCCTGGCTCGACCCGGAGACGGGGACGGCGTTCTGCCTGATCACCGGACCGAGCCGCGAGGCGGTGCTGCGGGTGCACGAGCGTGCGGGCCATCCGGCCGACGAGCTGTACGAGCTCGCGGTCGAGGTCTGACCACCGAAGTGATCGGCTCGGGCGGGCCTCCCGGTCCGCCCGAGCCCCTCGTCCGCGTTCCACGTGGTGGCGTCTCGAACCTGCGCCCTGATGGGTAGGCTTGGATTGCATGGGCCACACATCGAACGACGACGCCAAGGTGGGCGGCGGCGGCCAGCCCGACGAGGACGACAAGGAACGTCGCGACCGCGAGCTGATCGAACTCCTGAACGAGCTGCGGATCGTGCTCCCCGGCGTCCAGGTGCTGTTCGCGTTCCTGTTGACGGTTCCGTTCTCGAA
>DATLUW010000613.1:0-8654 GCA_035577825.1 Actinomycetota bacterium
CCCAGATGAGGAGGCGGGTCCGGCGCTGCTTGTCCTGCTGCGAGTTGCCCGAGCCGCCGCCGCCCATGTCGAACCCGGGGATCCCTCCCCGTCGCTGCTGCCGGTTCTTGTTGCCGTCGTCCGCCATGGAAACCCATCTTCCCACAGGGCTTCGCGAGCGGACCCCCCATCCGCGCGCCCCCGTGGATCGAAATGTTGTGGAGTCTCCATCGGCACGTCCGGAGGCGTAACGAAGCCCGATCCAGGCGGGACCACCCGAACGTAGACGAGTCGGGAGCGATGTGAGCAGAAGGGTCGCCAACCGCAGGCGGAACACCCCGCCACCCCCCAAGCCCGAGCCGAAGCCCGTCGGCCCGGCCGAGGATCGCGCGGGCCCGGGCGCCGGCGCGATCGCCGGCCTGGCCAGCGCGGCCGCGGCGCTCGCGATCTCCGCGGTGGCCCACACGCTGATCCCGTCGATCCCGTTCCCGCCGGTGGCCGTGGCCGAGGCCGTGATCCGGGGCGCCCCCGGCAAGGTGGACGCGTTCTTCATCTCGAACTTCCAGCACCTGGCGCGGCCGACCGCCGTGATCGGCACGGGCGTGGGGCTGCTGGTCGCCGGGACGCTCCTCGGCCTGCTCCTCCCGAGGGTCCGGCGGTGGCTGGGCGGCCGCACGGAGCTTGCCGCCGCGGTCCTGGCGCTGCCGCTCTACCTGGTCGCCGTGCTCACGTTCCGGCCGCAGCCGGGCGACGTGGGGCGGTTCCTGTACGCGATCGTCCTGCTGCCGATCTTCGGGGCCGCCGTGTGGCTGGGCGTGCAGGCCTTCCGGCGGGTCGCCCGGGGGCGCGTCGAGCGCGACACCGACGTCGCCCGGCGCGAGGTGGTCCGGGCGATGTGGATCGGCGGGGCGGCGTTCCTCGTCGGGTGGGCGAACCTCGGGCGGCTCGTGTTCCGGCGGCCCGACCCGGGGAACACGGCCCTCCCGGTTCGCGCCAGCATCTCGCCCGCCGTCAAGCCGTCGGCTGCGCCCGGCGACGCATCGTTCGCCCGGATCCCCGGCCTGTCGCCGGAGATCACCCCGAACCGCACCTTCTACGTGGTGAACGAGGAGATCTTCCCGCCGGACGTCGACCCAGCCACCTGGCGGCTCGAGATCGGCGGTCTGGTGGACACGCCGGTCTCGCTCACGTACCGCGAGCTCACGTCGCTGCCGGCGATCGAGCAGTACATGACGCTCGAGTGCATCAGCAACCGGACGGGCGGACACCTGATCTCGACCGCGAAGTGGACCGGCGTCCGCCTGCGCGACCTGCTGCGCCGTGCCGGCGTCAAGCCGGGGGCGATCGAGGTGGTGTCGACCTCGGTCGACGGGTTCGCCGACTCGGTCCCGGTCGCGGACGCGATGTCCCCGAACACGATCATCGCGTACGGCATGAACGGGACCATGCTCCCCCGGGCGCACGGGTTCCCCGCGCGGATCCTCGTGCCCGGCTACTACGGCATGAAGCAGCCGAAGTGGCTGGGGTCGATCCAGATCGTCGACCAGCCGTTCAACGGGTTCTGGGAGGTCCGGGGGTGGATCAAGGAGGCGGTCGTCCGCACGATGTCGCGGATCGACACGCCGAAGAACCACTCGACCGTCGACGGCTCGGTGGTCGTTGCGGGCGTCGCGTTCGCCGGCGACCGGGGTATCTCGCGCGTGGAGGTCAGCGTGGACGGCGGGCAGACGTTCGCGGACGCCGAGCTCAAGACGGCGCTGTCCGCGTTCACGTGGCGGCAATGGAAGTACCGGTTCGTGCCGAAGCCGGGGTCGGACACGAAGCTCGTCGTGCGCGCGACCGACGGCAGGGGGGCGACCCAGACGTCCGAGGTCACACCGCCGGAGTACAGTGGGTCGACGGGGTGGCACGGAGTCGAGGTCGTTGACGAGTCAAGCTGAACAGCGGGTCTCCGGGCCCGAGGAGACCGAGGACCAGCGGCGCGAGCGGTTCGAGCGCGACGCCATGCCGCTCATGCCCCAGCTGTACTCGGCCGCGCTCCGCCTGACCCGGAACCCCGCCGACGCCGAGGACCTCGTCCAGGAGGCGTACCTGCGGGCCTACCGGGGATTCGGCGGGTTCACCCCGGGGACGAACCTCAAGGCGTGGCTGTACCGCATCCTCACGAACACGTTCATCAACAACTACCGGAAGAAGCAGCGCCAGCCGGTGACCGTGCTCGAGGACGACATCCCGGACTGGTACCTGTACGACCATCTCGCGGACGACTCCCATTCGGGGGAGACGGCGTCGGCCGAGGCCCAGGTGCTCGAGCGCATGCCCGACGAGGACGTGCAGGCGGCGCTCGAGGCGCTCCCGGAGAACTTCCGGATGGCCGTGTGGCTGGCCGACGTCGAGGGGTTCGCGTACAAGGAGATCGCCGAGATCCTGAACATTCCGATCGGAACCGTGATGTCGCGGCTGCACCGCGGAAGGAAATCCCTGGAGAAGATGTTGTGGGACAAGGTAAGGGAGCGAGGACTTGTCAGGGATTGACTGCGACGAGGTGCTGAGAGAGGTCGAGGCCTACCTCGACCACGAGCTGCCGAACGACCGGACGGAGTTCATCGCCGTCCACCTCAGGACGTGCAGCCCGTGTGCGAGGCGGGCCGACTTCCAGCAGCGGCTGCGGGCCATCATCGCGCGCAAGTGCGCGGTTGAACAGGCCGTGCCCGACTCCCTGATCGTGAAGATCCGCATGGTGATCGACGAGGAGCACGGCCCCGCCACCCAGGCCTGAGCGCACCTCCCGTCCGCGTTTCGCCCGAACTGTCCGCCTCCCGCCCCCTGTCCGACCGGGCCGGACGCTGGCCTTCGTTCAGCTTCGTCTCATCGTTGTTGCGATCCCGTGGCCTCGGCCTTCTGTCCTGAACGAACCCCCGGCACTCATGCGTCGAACGGTCATGCAGGAGGAATCACGCATGAAGGGAACTCGTCCCGGCCATCTGCCCCCGCCCAACAGGCCGACCGGCGCCGGTCGCACCTGTGCGGAGCCGGGCTGTGCCACCAAGCTCTCCATCTACAACACCTCCTCGATGTGCTGGCAGCACGCCGAGGTCGTGTTTCCCAACTACCGGGGGAAGCGACTGCAGCCGAACAAGTCGCGCGCGTAGCGCGCGACTTGTGGTTTTGGAGCGGGCCTGAGGACGGCCCCCGCTCACGCGGGGGCCGTCCCCGCGCGCCGACCGGTCGCGGTTAGGCTCCCCGTTCGATGTTCTCGACCGTGCTCGTGGCCAACCGGGCCGAGATCGCCTGCCGCGTGCTCCGCACACTCCGCCGCCTGGGCGTTCGGTCGGTGGCCGTGTTCAGCGAGGTGGACGCCCGCGCCCGGCACGTCCGCGAGGCCGACGCCGCCGAGCCGATCGGCGACTCGCCCGCCCCGGCCTCGTACCTGAATCCCGCCGCGATCATCGAGGCCGCCCTGCGCTCGGGCGCCGAGGCCGTTCACCCCGGGTACGGGTTCCTGTCGGAGTCGCCGAGGTTCGCCGCGGCGGTCGTCGACGCCGGGTTGGCCTGGATCGGGCCCTCGCCCGACGTTCTGGAGCTCACCGGCGACAAGGCGGCGTGCCGGGAGGCGTTCGCCCGGACGGGGTTCCCGGTGCTGCCGGGCGCGGGGCCGTTCGTCGAGGCGGGCGAGGCGCTCGAGGCGGCGGACGGCGTCGGGTTCCCGATCATGGTGAAGGCCGTCATGGGGGGCGGCGGGATCGGGATGAGCGTGGCCCGCGACCACGACGAGCTGGCCAAGGCGGTCGAGACTGCCTCGACGCGGGGCGCCCGGTTCTTCGCCGACCCGGCCGTGCTGCTGGAGCGGTACGTCGAGGGCGCCCGGCACGTCGAGGTCCAGGTCCTCGCCGACGACGACCGTTGTCTGCACCTGTACGAACGCGAGTGCTCCGCGCAGCGCCGCCACCAGAAGGTCGTCGAGGAGACGCCCTCGCCGGCGCTGGACGACGAGCTGCGTTCGCGGATGTGCGACGCGGCGGTCGAGTCGATGCGGACGATCGGCTACCGCGGCGCAGGGACGGTCGAGTGCGTGGTCTCGCCTGGTGGCGAGTTCTTCCTGCTCGAGGTGAACGCCCGCCTGCAGGTCGAGCACCCGGTCACCGAGCTCACGCTGGACGGCCTCGACCTGGTCGAACAACAGCTCCTGGTGGCGTCCGGCTCGGGGATGTCGTTGACGGAGGCCCCGCGACGGTGGAGCCACGCGATCGAGTGCCGCGTCTACGCCGAGGACCCCCGGACGTTCCTGCCGTCGCCGGGCACGATCTCGCGGCTGCAGCTCCCGTCGGACGTTCGCGCGGACTTCGGATACGACGAGGGCGACGAGGTGCCCATGTTCTACGACCCGCTGATCGGCAAGCTCGTCGTCCACTCGGACGAACGCGCCTCCGCGATCGAGGAGATGCGCCACGCGGTGGCCGGCACGACGATCGAGGGGCTGAAGACGAACCTCGAGGTCCACGTCCGGATCCTCGAGGACGAACGGTTCACGTCGGGCGCCTACGACACCTCGCTGCTCGGGAAGTAGGGTTCGCGAGGTCATGGCCGGCGAGGTGCTGTACGAGGTCCGCGGCGACGCGGCGTGGGTCACGATCGACCGCGAACAGCAGCGCAACGCGCTGTCCCCTGAGGTCGTGACCGGCCTGCGCGAGGCGATCGCCCGGGTGGGCGACGACGACGACGCGCGCGTCGTCGTGCTGACCGGTGCGGGGGAGCGCGCGTTCTGCGCCGGCGGCGACCTCGGCGGGATGTCCGGCGACGCCTCGCGCGTCGCCCAGCACGAGGCGCGGGGGGCGCTCCCCGAGCTGTTCCGGGGCATGCAGGAGTGCCCGAAGCCGATCGTCGCCCGCGTGAACGGCCACGCGCTCGCCGGCGGGTTCGGGCTGATGCTCGCGTGCGACCTGGTGATCGCGGCCGACGACGCGGAGCTCGGCACGCCGGAGATCAACCTGGGGCTGTGGCCCCACATGATCACCGCCGTCATCCATCGCAACGTCCCGCGCAAGGTCGCCCTCGAGATGATGCTGACCGGGCGGCGTGTGAGGGCACCGAAGGCAGCACGATGGGGGATGGTGAACCGCGCGGTTCCCCGGGCGGAACTCGACGACGCGGTCGCGGCCGTGGTCGGCGAGCTCGCCTCGAAGTCGCCGCTGATCCTCGCCCTCGGGAAGCGCTCGTTCTACGGCTCGCAGGACATGTCGTTCGACGACGCCCTGGCCTACCTCCAGGCGATGCTCACGGTGAACCTCGAGGCGGAGGACGTGGCCGAGGGCGTCGGCGCGTTTCTCCAGAAGCGCCCCCCCGAATGGAAGGGCCGCTAGGGCGCGGTTTGCCGGTCGGATTGGTACACGGGGCCCCTCTCTCAGCCCCCAGGCGCCGTATGCACGCATACGCATGTCCGATGCATATGCCTACAATGTGGCATGCGTCAGCGGACGACGATGAACCTCGATCACGACCTCGTTCGGCAGGCCGCCGAAGCCCTCGGCACCGGCAACGCCACCGAAACGGTCCATCGAGCGCTCGAAGAAGTGGTACTTCGGCAACGCCGGATCTCGCTCGATCAGTTCTCCTTCGAGGCACTTGCGGGGGACCGGCTGAAGAAGTTCAGAACGCCTCGCGTCTGAGGCTGGCCGTGGAACTCGCCGACACCAGCGCGTGGACCGTTCGGCGTCGGGATCCCGACCTCAACCGGAGATTCCTCGAGCGGATGGCAGACGGCGTCATCGCCACGTGTCCGTTGGTCATGATGGAACTGCTGTGGACTGCCCGGGATGTCGACGAGCTCGCGATCATGCGGGTGGGACTCGAGGCGCTTCCCCAGATTCCGATCGATGAACCCGTTTGGAGGCGCGCGATTGAGGTGCTGGAACTCCTGGCTGGCGACGGGCCACTCCACCATCGTCGTGTGACGCCCCCGGACCTCCTCATCGCTGCTGCGGCCGAGCGAGCTGGGGTCGCCGTCCTTCACTACGACCGGGACTTCGAGCTGATCGCGGACACAACCGGGCAGTCGGTTCGATCGATCGCGCCCCTCGGTTCGCTGTAGCGAAGGTGGTCACCGCACTCCCCGCCTCGCCCGTTCCGGCATCGAAGGAGCTCATGGAACGAATCCGCCGCCGGGTGGGGCTTGGGGCGGCGGAGGGTACGCCGGCTGCGTCTGCGGCGGCGCGGGGTAGTGCTGGCCCGGCGGGGTGGGCGGGGCAACCGGAGGCTGGCCCGGCTGCGCGGCCGACAGGATCGCCGGAGGGGCGCCCACCATCCCGGGGACCGCGCCCATCACGACGTCCATCCAGGCCAGCTCGGCCTTGGTCTGCTTCGAGGCGCCGAGGATGCCGCCCGACATGGCGCCGCTCCCCGTTCCGCGGGCCCGGATCTCGACGGAGAGGCCGGTGCCCGACGGTCCGCCCTGGCTTGAGACGGTGATGAGCTGCGGCATCTTCATCTTGTTGCGGAAGCCGCCGGCCAGGTAGGCGGAGAGCTTCGACCCGCCGACCTCGACGACGAGCGTGCCCGGCTGGTCGAGCGTGACCGTCCCGCCCCGGCCGACGAGCGCCTGGGCGATCGAGGCGCGAACCTGTTCCTCGGGGTACGTGCTCTGCGCCATGGCGGTGTTCATCGGGCTCCTTCCGCGGCTCGAGGGGCCGCACGGTAGCAGGGGGGACCGGACGGTCTCAAGGGCTACACTCGGGCACGAGCGGGCCCGGGTAGGCATCGGCGTCCAGCGCCGGCGAAGGGCCCCTGAGGAGGTTCATCGCCCATGGGCGACACCGACGCCACGCCCGCGGCCCCGTCCCCCGAGTCCGCTTCCGCCGGGGCTTCGACCAACGCCGGGGACGCCCCGAAGGAACGCGCACCCCAGCGCGCCGCGACCTACACGTACGACGGCCCCGACCTCCGCGGCCGCGCCGAGCGCCTCGCCGACAAGCGCGAGCAGTTCCGCGGGATGGGCGGCGCCGAGCGCATCGAACGCCAACACGGGGATGGCAAGCTCACCGTCCGGGAGCGCCTCGATATGATGTTCGACGAGGGTTCGTTCAGCGAGTTCTCGCTGCTCGCGCACCACCAGTCGTCGAGCCCGCAGATGCAGGGGAAGTTCACGCCCGCGGATGGCGTGGTCACCGGCGTCGGCCGGATCGACGGCCGGCGCGCGTGCGTGATCGCGTACGACTTCACCATCATGGCCGGATCCATGGGGATGGTCGGCGAGCTGAAGGCCTCGCGCATGCGCGAGCTCGCGCTCCGCGAACGCATCCCGATCGTCTGGCTGATCGACTCCGCAGGCGCGCGGATCCAGGAAGCGGCGGGGTCGATGTTCGCGCGGACCGGCGACCTGTTCCGCGAGCAGGTCGTGATGTCGGGCGTCGTGCCGCAGGTCGCCGCGATGATGGGCCCGGGCGCCGCGGGAACGGCCTACATCCCGGGCCTGGCGGACTTCGTTCCGATGGTGAAGGGAACGTCGAACATGGCGCTCGGCGGGCCGCACCTCGTGAAGGCCGCGGTGGGCGAGGACGTGACCGCAGAGGAGATGGGCGGCTCCAGCGTCCACTGCAAGGTGAGCGGCGTGGCCGACCTCGAGGTGGCCGACGACCAGGAGTGCATCGACGTGGTCCGGCGGTATCTCGGCTACTTCCCGTCGAACAACCAGGAGCCGCCGCCCGTCGTGCAGGAGCCCGCCGACCCGTCCGACCGGGTGTGCGAGGCGTTGCTCGACATCGTCCCCGCGAATCCTCGTCGGGCCTATGACATGCGCAAGGTGGTGAAGGAGATCGCCGACGACGGCGAGTTCTTCCCGATGAAGCCGGACTGGGCACGCAATCTCGTGACCGGGTTCGCGCGGTTCGGCGGGCGGCCCGCGGGGATCGTGGCGAACCAGCCGATGTTCCTCGGCGGCGCGCTCGACGTGAACGCGGCCGACAAGGCGGCGCGGTTCGTGTGGCTGTGCGACGCCTTCGGGATCCCGCTGGTGTTCCTGATGGACTGCCCTGGGTTCCTGGTGGGATCCGCCGTCGAAAAGCAGGGGATCATTCGGCACGGCGCCAAGATGCTGTTCGCGGTCAGCGAGGCGACCGTGCCGAAGGTCACCGTCGTGCTGCGCAAGGGGTACGGCGCCGGCTACTACGTGATGAACGGCCGCGCGTTCGAGCCCGACTACATCGTCGGCTGGCCGACCGCGGAGATCAGCGTGATGGGCCCGGAGGGCGCGGTGAACATCATCTTCCGCAGGCAGATCGAGGCGGCCGGCGACGCCGAGGCGCAGGACGCGATGCGCAACCAGATGGTCGGGATGGTCCGCGAGCAGATCAACGCCTACATCGCCGCGGGCTGGTCGTTCCTGGACGACCTCATCGAACCCCAGGACACGCGCGCCGCGATCGTCCGCGGGCTGGAGATCGGCGCCACCAAGACGGTCGAACGCCCCTGGCGCAAGCACGGGGTGCTGCCGGTCTGAGGCGGGACGACCCTGGCTCTGACCGCAGTCCATACTTCGCACGACTGGAAGCGCTGGGGAGGCCGGTATGAACAGGTGGTTCCCCGCCGGGTCGGCGTTCGTCCTCACGATGCGGGGGCCGTGTTCGTGCTGTTCGGGGGTTCGAGCGGGCTGGCGACTCCGAACGCGGAGTCATGGAACGCCG
>DATLUW010000614.1:0-3879 GCA_035577825.1 Actinomycetota bacterium
TGCCGTCACCACCCGGGACGTGCGGGCCGCAGACTCCGCCACCGGCACGGAGGCTGGCTCGAGCTCGGCTGCGCTCTCCGGGTCCGACTCCGCTACCGCCACGGACGCGCTCTCGGCGCTCGGGCTTGCCTCCACGGAGTCCTCGACGGCCACGGACGCGCTCAGCGCGCGGGCCCTTGCCGCTTCGGAGGCCGCGAGCGGGGCGGAAAGCCCCCTTTCGCTGTCTCTGGCGGCTTCCGAGTCCGTTAGCGCGGGGGACGCGAGCCCGGCTCTTTCGTTGGCGTCCGTCGAACAGGCGACCGCGACCGACTCCGGCTCGGTCAGTGTCGGCGGGGCGAGCCCGAGCTCGACCGACTCCGCGACAGCGACCGAGGCAGCCGCCGCGCTCTCGATCCAGGCACTCGAGTCGGCGACCGCGACCGACGCCGCAGCTGCAGCTGGGCGCGCATCGGCGGACTCTGCGACCGCGACCGAGACCGCCCAGCTCACCGCGACCGTCTCGGCCGCGGACACCGCGACTGCGGGCGAGGGGAACCCGAACCTCAACGCCCAGGCGACCGACGCCGCGGCGGGTACCGAGACCGCGCAGCTCAGCGCCAGCCTGACCGGGGCCGACTCCGCTGCGGCGACCGACACCGCACCGTCGAGTTCCCGCTCTGACGCTGACAGCGCCGCGGGCACCGACGCTGTCACCAACCGGGTCATCGGCGTCCCGGACTCGGCGGTCGCAACCGACTCCGGGTCGGTGGCGGGGTCCGCGAACCCGAGCGCCGCCGACACTGCGGCAGCGAACGAGGCCGTAGCCGCCCTGACCGGGAGCGGCTCCGCAGCTGACACCGCCACGGCCACCGAGGCGACGCAGATCACCGTCGGGACGGCAGCGACCGACACCGGCGCAGCCACGGAGGCCACGCAGCTGAGCGCGGCGGTCCCCGGCTCGGACTCGGCGACCGGCACCGACGTCGCCTCCACGCCGACCGCCGCGATCACCCGCACCGACAGCGGGACGGCGACCGAGGCCGTCGTCTCGATCGGGACGTCGAAGGCGGACTCCGCCTCGGCTACCGAGACAGCTGCGGTCCTGGTCCTGATCACCCGGACTGACAACGCCACCACCGACGAGCTGGCCGTACTCGCAGCTGCAGCCGCGCGGGCGGACGTGGCCACCGCGACCGAGGCCGGGCACATCGATCTGCTCAACACCCCGGCGACCGGGCTGACCGGTGTGCTGCTCGCACCGTCGGTCGCCACGCTGATCTCCCCGAGCCACGCCGGGTTGGTCGCGGGCGAGTCCGCGAAGGCGCTCGTGCCGGAGCAGGCGGCCGACCTGACCGACGACCTGGTACGATTGCTCTGAGGAGGAACCGTGGCTGACGATCTGATCCAGTACCGCCTGGGCTCGGTCGAGTACGTGCGCGCGAAGCTCACGAGCAAGACCCGGACCGGCGCGCAGATCGCTGCCGGTACCGTCAAGATGGCGCTGATGCCCGCGGGCACCGACCCCGCCTCCGGTGACTTCGCGCTCGCGGCGTGGGAGTTGAACCCGGGGACGAACTACGCGATCGCCCGGATTCTGTGGACGTTCAACGTCGCCGGGAAGTTCGACGTCTTCCTGCAGTACACCGACTCGCCGGAGACCCCGATCAAGCTGGCAGGGAGGGTGCAGGTCCGATGAGCCTCACCGCAGACCAGGACGCATACTTCCGATCCCGGCTCGGGTCGGGCTACGACGACACCGACGCCGAGGAGCGGCTGACCCGGATCAAGCTGGACAACCCGGACGCGGAGAACCCGGAGGCGATGGTCGCCGCCGAGGTGATCGAGGAACGCCTCGCGGACATGGCGCTGAAGCCTGCGACCTTCGCGGTCGACGGCTACAGCGAGAGCCGCGGGGAGAACATCAAGCTGATGCAGGAGCAGCTCACGATCGCCCGCGCCGAGGCCGGGGAGTCCACCTCCGGGTGGAGCGTCCAGATCGTCCAGCCCGAGCGCTACCGCACCGACTACGTGCTCGACACCGAGGAGATGTGGGCGCGGCGTAGGCTGGGCCGGGGGCGGTAGTGCCCCAGCCCGCGGAGGTCGACGCTCTCGCGGACCCGCTCGCAGCGAAGTACCAGGCCGCTTCGAAGCGGATCCTCGACTGGCAGATCCGGCTCGCAACCGACCCGCGCCAGGAGTCGAGGCGTCGCCGGTTGCTCGAGCAGCAGCGCGCGATCCTCGACGACATGGCCGCGCTGGACGAGGAGGCCGCAGCGTGGGTCTCCCGCCAGCTGCCGAAGGTCTACGCGCTCGGTGGCGCAGCCGGTGCGTCGCAGGCGACCGGCGGGCTCGGGGACTTCGTCTGGTCCCAGATCCACCAGACCGCCACCCAGAATATCGCGCAGGGTCTGTACCGGAACCTGCTCGAGGCGACGAAGAAGACCGCGGAGACGACCAAGCGGCTGGTACGCGAGATCGGCCAGGACCAGGCGCTGGCCAGCGCGATTGAGGGGCAGACCGCGCAGGCCGCCGGGCGGGAGATGGCGCGGCTGCTCGAGAAGCAGGGCGTGCACGCAGTCACGTACGCGAACGGGGCGCGCCAGGCGATCGGGCCGTACTCCGAGATGGCGATCCGGTCGGTGACGGCGGAGACGTACAACGTCGGCACGCTCAACTCCGCGGCGGAGAAGGGGACCAAGTACTGGGAGGTCTTCGACGGCCCGTTCTGCGGCTGGACCTCCCACGACGACAGCAAGGCTGCGGGCAAGATCGTGACCCGGGATGAGGCGCTGGCGTGGCCGACCTCCCACCCGAACTGCCGCCGGGCGTTCGGCGCGCGCCCGGACGTGCTCACGGCGAAGGACGCGAAGAACGCGAAGTCGATGGTCTCGGACGAGCAGACCGCGGCGCAGGTTCAGGCCGATATCGAGAAGGCCGGGAAGAAGGCTTTCCGCGAGGATCGGCCGTCGACCCTGCCCGAAGAGGCGGCATCGGGACGCACCGGACTGACGTTCACCGACAAGGACGTGCTGATCGACGGCCACAAGGTGGGCACGATCCAGAGCTCGGGCGGGCACTGGCTGGCCACCCTGGACGTCCCGGGGCGCAACGTCCAATACACCGGGTCGTCCTACGAGGAGGTCACCCGGAAGCTGGAGCGCGGCACCAGGAAGGAGGTCGCGAAGTTCCAGGCTGAGCACGACCCCAAGCCCGCTCCCCCCAGCACACCCAAGCCGCCGGACATCGTTAAGCCGAACATCCCGAACACCCCGGACTACGAGAACCTGTTCAGGGGGCTGCCGACGATCCCCGAGATCCGGAAAGCGCACGTCGGCTGGACCACCGCCCGAGCCGAGAAGGAACTCAAGCGCCTGCAGCTGGAGCGGGTGCCCACCGTCGAGCAACTGACGAAGAGCCACGTCGGCTGGACTCGCGCCCGGGCGGAGAAGGAGCGCGCTCGGATCATCGAGACGATCCACAACGGCGGCACGCCGGAGGTGCCGAAGCCGCCGCCGAAGCCACCGTGGAAGCCGCCCACGCCACCCAAGCGCCCGACCCCGGCCGACATCTACAACGAGGTCGAGGACGCGCTCGCGGGTCGGAAGTTCCCCGGCGGCCGGGCGAAGCAGGTCGCCCGCTCCAAGGAGTGGGAGCGGATCGCGGAGAAGCACGGCCTGACCACCCAGGAGGTCGCCGAGCTCTACGCCGAGGGCAGGGGCGCGCCAGGCACGGTCAAGCCACACGGCCCGAAGCCCAAGCCCCCGAAGGGCCTGAACCCGAACAACCTACCTGAGGATCAGGTGCGGGAGTTCGGCGATATGGTCAACTCGATCCGGGCGGAGTTCGGCAGGGCGACCACCGCCAACCTCAGGCAGCTGAAGCAGCTGTTCCCGGACATGG
>DATLUW010000615.1:0-2415 GCA_035577825.1 Actinomycetota bacterium
GATCGGGAGGAGCCCGAAGACGGCGACCAGGATCACCGAGGGGAGGATGAACGCCCAGCCGGCGGCGTGATCGGAGACCAGGAGCCGCCGGAGCCGCATCCCTCGGACCGCGTCAGCCGTCGCCGTCCGGCCCTTCCGCTAGCCCGCCTGGGCGAGGGCGTCGTCCGACTGGGAGGCGGCCTTGTCGAGCGCCGCCTTCGGGTCGCTCTGCCCCAGCATCGCCGAGACGATGGCGTTCCCCATGGCCTCGGAGATCGACGGGTACGCGGCGAGCACGGGCCGGGCCTGCTTGACGTTGTTCAGGTTCTCGGCGAAGAAGTCCACGCCGGGGTACGCCTCGCCGAGCTGCTTGACGTAGGCGGCGTCGTTCGCGAGGGAGACCCGGATCGGCAGGTGCCCGGTCGCCAGCCCTTCCTTCTTGATCTGCTCGGGCGCGGTCAGCCACTGCAGGAACTCCTCCGCCGCCTGCGCCTTCCCGTCGCCGTTGTCGAACACGGTCCACATGTCGGGTCCGGCGATCGTCTCGTGGTCCCCGTTGAACCCCGGCAGGACCTGCAGGCCGTAGTCGACGTCGGGGAAGCTCGAGAGGTCCCACGGGCCCGTGACGAGCATGCCGATCTTCCCGTTGTTGAACAGCTGCGTGTACACGGAGTTCTGCAGGTCGAGGAACACCGACTTGTCGTCGACCGCCATCGAGGTGATCGCCTGGAGCGCCTCGACGCCCTGCGGCGAATTGAACGCCGCCTTCGTGTTGTCCGGCGTGAGGATCGAGCCGCCGTTCTGCCACAGCAGCGGGTCGTAGTGCCACACGGTGTCCTCGGTGGCGTCCATCGGATACGACCACCCGAACTGCTTCTTCGACGGATCGGTCAGCGCCTTCGCCGCGCTCCGGAAGTCGTCCCACGTCCAGTCCGCGGTCGGATATGACAGGCCCGCCTGGTCGAACAACGTCTTGTTGTAGACGAGCGCGAGGTTGTCGATCAGCGCCGGGACGCCCAGGACCTTCCCGTCGAACGTCGCGGCCGACGTCGCGCCCGGGATGAAGTCGTTCCATCCCACGTCGGGTTGCTTGACCCACGACGTGAGGTCGACCAGGCCCGGCGCCGCGGCGACCTGGGGGAGCGAGGACCCGTACTGGTAGGTGATGTCGGGCGGCTCGCCCCCCTGGAGGGCGACCGTCAGCTTCTGCAGCGCCTTGTCGTTGTTCACGAACAGCGGCTTGACCGTGATGTCGGGGTGCTGCGTGTTCCACTCCTTGATCGCCGCGTTGAACCAGTCGGCCTCGACGTCGGTGTAGCCGTGCCAGATCGTGAGGGTGACCGGGCCGGTCGGCGTGGCGGATGGGTTCCCCCCGCCTCCTCCTCCTCCGCACGCCGTCGCGAGCAGGAGGAACGCGGCGAGGATCGCGAGCCGATGATGCTTCCTCATCCAGGACACCTCCCGAGGGGCCTCACGACAGGATGACCGATCTCGTCAGATGGCGCGGACGGTCCGGGTCGAGGCCCCGGGCCGCCGCGACGGCCACCGCGAAGCGCTGGATCAGGACGAGCTCGGCCATCGGATCGAACGTCGCCGCGTGGACCGCGGCTCCCGTCTCCCGCGCGTCGTCCGCGACGGCGTCGTCGGCGGTGCCGAGGATCCACACGAGCGACCGGGGACCGGCCACGCTGATGGGGCCGTGACGGTACTCCATGGCGGGGTACGCCTCGGAGTGCATCCGCGCCGCCTCCCGCATCTTGAGCGCCGCCTCCTCCGCGATCCCCACCGTCCAGCCGTGTCCCAGGAACACGATGTGGTCGATGGCGTCAGGGTCCACCGGGAACGAAGCATCCATTGCGCGCTCGGCGTCGGCGATGGCGCCGGCCAGGTCCTCCCCGAGGTGCGTCCGCAGCAGGGCGAGGACCGTGGTGGGGAATCTCGTCTGCACGACGGACCGCTCGTCGGCGAAGTCGACGACCACCCGGGCCGCGGCCATGGAGGCGGCGGGGGCGCCGGCGTCGGCGGTGATCACGACCAGCGAAGCCGGGTCCCGGCCTCCCATCAGTCGGAGGACCTCGGTCGTGGTCCCGCTGCGTGTGATGGCGACGACCCGGTCGTACCCGCGCCCCTCCGGGAACTCCGAGGCCGCGAACGCGTCGGTGACGCCGTTTCCCGATGCCTCCCGGAGGACGGCGTAGGCACGGGAGACGAAGAGCGACGTGCCGCACCCGACGGCCGCGACGGTCTGCCCGTGGTGCGGGAGATCCGCGTCCGACGCCTTGGCCATCCCGACGGCGGTTCGCCAGCAGTCGGGCTGGGATCCGATCTCGTTCGCGGTTTCGTTCATTCGGCCGGAAACTAGACCACAAACGCTCATCAGGTCAAGCGTGCTGCGACGACAAGCGAGCATCCCGGCGTATGCTCCCGCGGACATGC
>DATLUW010000616.1:0-7090 GCA_035577825.1 Actinomycetota bacterium
GGCACCAGCCGGCTCGGCGCCGGGGGCGGGTCGGTGACGTGGGCGACCAGGACGGCCGTCTCGGACGGACGCGGGAACGGCACCTCGCCGGTCAGGCACTGGAACAGCACGCACGCCAGCGAGTACTCGTCCGCCCGGCCGTCGATCTCGTTCGCCTCGATCTGCTCGGGCGCCGCGTAGTGCGGCGTGCCGACGAAGTACCCGGCCTTGGTGAGCTTGCCGACGCCGGAGAGATCCTGTTCGGACACGAGCTCCTTGGTGAGGCCGAAGTCGGACAGGTAGACGCGCTCGGGATCGTCGTCGGTGGGGAGCTGGATCAGGATGTTGGCCGGCTTGACGTCCCGGTGGACGAGGCCGCGATGGTGCGCCGCGTCGAGCGCCGAGGCCACCGGCGCCAGCACCTCGACCGCGCGCTCGGGGCGCAGGCGGCCGTCGCGCTCGACGAGGGCGCCGAGGTCCATGCCCCGAACGAGCTTCTGCGCGAGGAACAGCGTCCCGTCCTCCTCGCCCGCGTCGTAGATCGGCAGGATGTTCGGATGGTCGATCGAGGCTGCCAGGCGCGCCTCGCGGATGAACCGCTCTCGGAACTCGGGGTCCTCGGCCAGCTCCGGGCGCAGCAGCTTGAGCGCGACCTTGCGCGCGAGGTGGACGTGTTCGGCCACGTACAGGCGTCCCTGGCCGCCGCCGCCGAGGACGGACTCGATGCGGTAGTCGCCGACGATGGTGCCGATGGGCTCGTCGCTCACGAGGCGAGTTCTAGCATCCGCGGGCGGGCGGCCACCAGCGAACGGCCGGTCGCGGAGCGCGTAGCATCCGGCCGTCGTGTCGCAGCCACCGGCCGCGCCGCCCCCCGAGGAGTTCCCCGAGGTCCCGCCCGACCGCGCCGATCGGGACCCCTGGTGGACGTTGGGCTACGGGGTCCTGGGGCCGCTGTTCCACCTGCTGTTCCGGATCCGGTACCGAGGCCGGCAGAACATCCCGCCCGAGGGCGGTGTGATCCTCGCGTCGAACCACATCAGCGTGCTCGACCCGGTCATCATCGCGATGGCGGTGACCACGACCGGGCGGGCCGTGCGGTTCCTTGCGGCGGCCGAGTTCTTCCGCAAGCCGGTCATCGGATGGGGGCTCCGCCGCATCCGGCAGATCCCGATCCGCCGCGGCGCGAGCGACCGCCGGGCGCTCGAGCACGCCGCGCGGGTGATCCGCCGGGGCGCGCTCGCGGGCATCTTCCCGGAGGGGACGCTGAGCCCCGACGGCGAGCTGCTGCCCGGGAGGCGCGGGGCGGCGCGGATCGCGCTCGCGAGCGACGTGCCGATCCTGCCGTGCGGCATCTGGGGAACCCGCGCGCGGTGGCCGCGCGGCGGCATCCGGTTGCGGCGGCCGCTCCGGCCAAGGGTCATGGTGTCGTTCGGTCCGGTGATCGAGCCGGCCGGCGAGCTCGAGCGGCCCAACGACGTGCAGGCGTACACCGAACGGATCATGGCCGCGATCGGCGAGCAGGTCGCCATCGCCCGGGCTGCGGTCGAAGGGTGACGTTCGCCGCCACACGATCGCCACGCCCCGGGTGGGCCGAGGCCCTCGCGTGGGGCTAAGGTTCTCACAGCACCCGAACCTGCCGATCACCATGCAGGAGCCCGCATCGCGAAGGACCGCTGGAGGGCCATGGCAAGGCTGACGTCCGCCGAGGAACCGGAACGGCGCGACCCCGCCGCGGCGCCCCCGCTCGCGCCCGTGCCGGCCGAGCTCTCGGACGCGGAACCCGGCCCCGCGCTGAAGGAGGGCCGCCGCCGCGTGGTGATCGAGGGCGTGGCACCC
Source organism: Actinomycetota bacterium (assembly GCA_035577825.1). Lineage (GTDB taxonomy): Bacteria > Actinomycetota > UBA4738 > UBA4738 > JACQTL01 > DATBHM01. The sequence goes on from DATLUW010000616.1 coordinate 1,816, forward strand.
GAGATCGACGGCGGCCGCTCCCCGATCAAGCGCGTGACCGGCGAGGCGGTGACCGTCGAAGCCGACGTGTTCGCCGACGGGCACGACGAGCTCGCCGTCGAGCTCCGGTGGCGACGCGAGGACGAACGCGAGTGGCGCGAGGTCGCCATGGAGCCCCTGGGGAACGACCGCTGGCGGGGGTCGTTCCGGGTCGAGGAGCTCGGTCGGTACCGCTACACGCTGCGCGGCTGGGTCGACCGCTTCGCCACGTGGCACCACGGGTTCGGCAAGAAGGTCGAGGCCGGGCAGGACGTCTCGGTGGACCTCCAGATCGGCGCCGACCTCGTCGAGCGCGCCGTCCAGCGCGGCAGGGGCCGCGACCGGCAACGACTCCGGGCGGCCGCGCGGGCGATGCGCGAGGGCGTCGACCCCGAGGTCCTCGAGGGCCTCCTGGGCGCCGCTCGGGAGCGGGCCCGGCTGCGGGCGGTCGAGGCGGCGCTCGACCCCGCACTGGCCGAGGCGATGGGGCGGTCCGCCGACCGGCGGTTCGCCACGACGTACGAGCGCGAGCTGACGGTGTGGGTCGAACCGGAGCGCGCCCGCACCGGCGCCTGGTACGAGCTGTTCCCCCGGTCGACCGGCGAGGGGACCGCCCACGGCACCCTGGCCACGACGATCGAGCGCGCCCTGCCGTACGTCGCGCGGCTCGGGTTCGACGTGCTCTACCTGCCGCCCATCCACCCCATCGGCACGACGCACCGCAAGGGGCGCAACAACAACCCGGACGGCGAGCCGGACGCACCCGGCTCGCCCTGGGCGATCGGCGCCGACGGGGGCGGGCACACCGCCGTGCACCCGGACCTCGGCACGCTCGACGACCTCGACCGGCTGGTCGCGGCGGCCGGAGAACTGCACCTCGACGTCGCGCTCGACGTCGCGTTCCAGGTCTCGCCCGACCACCCGTGGGCGAAGGACCACCCGGAGTGGTTCCGCCATCGCCCGGACGGTTCGATCCAGTACGCGGAGAACCCGCCCAAGAAATACGAGGACATCTACCCGCTCGACTTCGAGACCGAGGACTGGCGGGGACTCTGGACCGCGCTCCGCCAAGTGTTCGAGTTCTGGATCGGGCACGGGATCACGGTGTTCCGCGTCGACAACCCGCACACGAAGTCGCTCGCGTTCTGGGAGTGGTGCATCGACTCGCTGAAGCGCCGGCACCCCGAGCTGATCTTCCTCTCGGAGGCGTTCACGCGGCCCCGGCTGATGGAGCGCCTCGCGAAGCTCGGGTTCACGCAGTCGTACACGTACTTCGCGTGGCGGACGCAGAAGCAGGAGCTGATCGACTACTTCACGGAGCTCACGCGGACCGAGGCGAAGGAATACCTCCGCCCGAACCTGTGGCCGAACACCCCCGACATCCTCACCGAGCAGCTCCAGACGGGAGGGCGCGCCGCGTTCATGCACCGGCTCATCCTGGCCTCGACGCTGGGTGCCTCGTACGGCATCTACGGCCCGGCGTTCGAGCTCATGGAGCACCAACCGGTCGGGCCCGGCAGGGAGGAGTACCTGAACTCGGAGAAGTACGAGGTCCGCGACTGGGACCTCGACTCGCCGCACTCGCTCGCGAAGCTGGTCGCCCGGATGAACGAGATCCGCCGCGAGCACCCGGCGCTGCACTGGAACGACACGCTGCAGTTTCACCCGACCGACAACGACCACCTGCTCGCGTACTCGAAGATCAGCGAGGACCGCGACGACGCGATCCTCGTGATCGCGAACCTCCACCCTGTCGCGCGGCAGCGCGGGTTCGTGCATCTGTGGCTGCACGACCTCGGCATCACCGAGTACGACCGGCCGTTCCAGGTCCACGACCTGCTGACCGGCGCGCGCTACGTGTGGCAGGGGACGTCGGCGTACATCGACCTCGACCCGGACAAGCTGCCGGCGCACGTGTTCCAGGTCCGCCCGCACGTTCGCGACGAGCGGGACTTCGAGACGTACCGCTGACATGGCCGAACGCCGTCGTCGCCCCGCATCCACACGCCCCGCGCGTTCCGGCGCGAGCGCGAGCCGTCCGAGCGAGGAACAGGAGCAGTGGTACCGCGACGCCGTCATCTACGAGGCCCACGTCAAGACGTTCATGGACTCCGACGAGGACGGGATCGGCGACCTCCGCGGCCTTACCACCAAGCTCGACTACCTGCAGGACCTCGGCGTGACCGCGCTGTGGCTGCTGCCCTTCTACCCGTCGCCGCTCCGGGACGACGGCTACGACATCGCCTCGTACAAGGACATCCACCCGTCCTACGGAACGCTCCGCGACTTCCGCACGCTGCTCCGCGAGGCGCACGAGCGCGGCCTGTACGTGATCACCGAGCTCGTCATGAACCACACGTCCGACCAGCACCCGTGGTTCCAGCGGGCGCGGCGGGCACCGAAGGGCTCGGCGGAGCGCGAGTTCTACGTGTGGAGCGACACCCCCGACCGCTACCCCGAGGCCCGGGTGATCTTCCAGGACTTCGAGCACTCGAACTGGACCTGGGACCGCGAGGCCGGCCAGTACTACTGGCACCGGTTCTACTCCCACCAGCCCGACCTGAACTTCGACAACCCCGAGGTCCGCCGGACGATGCTCGGAGTGCTCGACTACTGGTTCGAGATGGGGGTCGACGGGCTCCGGCTCGACGCGATCCCGTACCTGTACGAGCGCGACGGCACGAACGGCGAGAACCTCCCGGAGACGCTCGAGTTCCTCCGCGAGCTGCGGCGGCACATCGACGACCGCTGGCGCAACCGGATGCTGCTCGCCGAGGCGAACCAGTGGCCCGAGGACGCCGTCGCGTACTTCGGCAAGGGCGACATGTGCCACATGGCGTTCCACTTCCCGGTCATGCCACGGATGTTCATGGCGACGCGGATGGAGGACCGGTTCCCGATCATCGACATCCTCGAGCAGACCCCGCCGATCCCCGAGGGCGCGCAGTGGGCGATGTTCCTGCGCAACCACGACGAGCTCACGCTGGAGATGGTCACGGACGAGGAACGCGACTACATGTACCGGGTCTACGCGAACGACCCGCAGGCGCGCATCAACCTCGGGATCCGCCGAAGGCTCGCTCCCCTGCTGGGCAACGACCGCAACGTCATCGAGATGATGAACGGCCTGCTGATGTCGCTGCCGGGGACGCCGGTCGTCTACTACGGCGACGAGATCGGGATGGGCGACAACATCTATCTCGGCGACCGCAACGGCGTGCGAACCCCGATGCAGTGGTCGGGCGACCGCAACGCCGGGTTCTCGCACGGGAACCCGCAGCGGCTGTACCTCCCCGTCGTGATCGACCCCGAGTACCACTACGAGGCGCTGAACGTCGAGGCACAGAACGCCAACCCGAACTCGCTGCTGTGGTGGATGAAGCGGCTGATCGCGCTGCGCAAGCGGTACCGGGCGTTCGGGCGGGGTTCGATCGAGTTCCTGTACCCGGACAACCGCAAGGTGCTCGCGTTCCTGCGGCAGTTCGAGGACGAGACGATCCTCGTCGTCGTCAACCTGTCGCGGCACTCGCAGTACGTGGAGATGGACCTGTCGCGGTTCCGGAACCAGGTGCCCGTCGAGCTGTTCGGGCACAGTGAATTTCCGCGGATCGGCGACCTGCCGTACCTCGTGACGCTCGGGCCGCACCAGTTCTTCTGGTTCTCGATCGAGGGGCAGCGCGAGCCCGACCAGACCGACGCCCGGTTGCCGCGCCTCGATCTCTCCGGCGAGCCCTGGGAGCACGTGCTGACCGTGCGGCGCCACCGGGCAACGCTGGCAGAGTCGCTGCCGGCGTTCCTGCGGGGGCGGCGGTGGTTCGGGGGCAAGGCGCGCCGGATCTCGTCGGTGGACGTCGCGGATGCGATCCCGATCGCGGCGGCGGGGAAGCCGTCGGACGCCGAGCCGATCGCGTACCTGGCGCTGGTGCGCGTCGAATACACCGAGGGCGATCCGGAGACGTACTCGCTGCCGCTCACCGCCGTGGGCGTCGCGCGGGGGAAGGACCTCCTCGACTACCACCCCGGATCGGTCGTCGCGATGCTGCGCACCGCGGACGGCGACCGCGCGCTCGTGGACGCGACGTGGGAGCCGGCGTTCGGCAAGGCGATGCTGGCGACGATCGCGCGACGGCGGCGGGCGAAGGGCGCGACCGGGGTCCTGTCCGCCTCGTCGGAGCCCACGTTCTCGGCGCTGCGGCTGGGGGGTGCCCGGGTCCCGACGCCGATGCTGCTGTCCACCGAGCAGAGCAACAGCTCCCTGGTGTTCGGCGACCGCGGGGTGTTGAAGCTGTACCGGCGGCCGGAGGAGGGGCTGAACCCCGATCTCGAGATCGGCCGGTTCCTGACGCGCGAGGCGCGGTTCGAACACATCCCACCAGTGTGCGGGGCGATCGAGCTCCGCCGCGGCAAGACGGCCGAGCCCATGACGATCGCCGTGCTGCAGCGCTTCGTGGCGAACGAGGGCGACGCGTGGACGTTCACCCTCGACGCCCTCGGAGGGTTCTTCGAACGGGCGGCGTCGCAGCGCGACGGCGGCCTCCCGGAGGAGGTCGAACGCCTGCTGCCCGGCCGGCCGACGCTGCTGGAGATGGCGGGGGCCGAGCCACCGGAGCTCGCGAAGGAGATGATCGGGCCGTACCTGGGTTCGGTGTCGCTGCTCGGCCGGCGGACCGCCGAGCTGCACCTCGCGCTGGCGTCGGCCGGGCCCGAGAACCGGGCGTTTGCGCCCGAGCCGTTCACGTCGCTGTACCAGCGGGCGCTGTACCAGTCGATGCGGACGCTCGCGCTGCGGACGTTCCGGGTCGTTCGCCGGACGCCGGGGCTCGACGACCCGCTCGTCGCGCGGGTGCTCGACCTCGAGCAGTCGGTCGTCGCTCGGTTCGAGGAGCTGCTCGGGACGAAGGTCGAGGCGGTCCGGACGCGCATCCACGGCGACTACCACCTCGGGCAGGTGCTGTGGACCGGGCGCGACTTCGTCATCATCGACTTCGAGGGCGAGCCGGCAGTGCCGCTCGGCGAGCGCCGCATCAAGCGCTCGCCGCTGACGGACGTGGCCGGGATGGTGCGCTCGTTCCACTACGCGGCGCACACCGCGCTCGCCCAGGATGCGCCGGCGATGAGCCCGACCGGCGAGCCCGGGCCGCTCGAGCCGTGGGCCGAGTTCTGGTTCCGCTGGGTGAGCGCCGTGTTCCTGCGGACATACCTGTGGGCGGCCGACGGGGCGGCCTTCGTCCCGCGCGAGCCGCGCCAGCTCGACATC
>DATLUW010000617.1:0-3206 GCA_035577825.1 Actinomycetota bacterium
GTGAACACGGAGCTGGGCATCTCGCGCGAGGATCAGGACGCGTGGTCGGCCAGGTCGCACCAGCGCGCAGCCGCTGGATGGGACTCCGGGGCACTGGCCGAGGAGGTCGTCCCGGTCGAGATCCCCCAGCGCAAGGGCGACCCGGTCGTCGTCGCGCGCGACGAGGGGATCCGGGGCGACACGACGGCCGAGTCGCTCGGGAAGCTGAAGCCGGCGTTCGTGAAGGACGGGACCATCACGCCCGGGAACGCCTCGCAGATCTCCGACGGCGCGGCCGCGACGGTCGTCATGAGCGCCGACAAGGCGGAGGAGCTCGGCCTGCAGCCGATCGCCGAGATCGTCGCGCACGGCATGAGCGCCGAGCGCTTCGCGTACCTCCACACCGTCCCGGCGATCGCGATGCAGCACGCGCTGAAGAAGGCCGGCAGGGACGTCCACGACCTGGGGCTGCTCGAGATCAACGAGGCGTTCGCGTCGGTGGCGCTGAACGCGACGCGGATGCTCGGCGCCGACGAGTCGATCGTGAACGTGAACGGCGGCGCGGTGGCGCTCGGGCACCCGATCGGGGCCTCCGGCGCGCGGCTGGTGTTCACGCTGGCGCTCGAGATGCGCCGGCGCGGGGTGGAACTGGGCGGCGCCTCGCTCTGCGGCGGCGGCGGCCAGGGCGACGCCCTGATCATCCGCAACCCCGCGGCCTGACCGGAACCGGCGGCCCGACCAGGGGCCTGACCAGGGCCGCTGGACTTCCCCTCGACAGACGGGCGCGCGCCCGAGACAATGCGAGCTCAGCGCGCGGCGCCCGCCCGTGTCCGCGTCCGTGATCGACACCGGGGGGAGGGGATGAACGCGCAACGGTCGAACCGACGGCGGTTCGTGCCCGCCGTCGCGGCGCTGCTGTTCGTGCTCCTCGCCCACGCTCCCGTCGCGTCCGCGGCCTCCACGACAGTCAACTGCGCCAGCGCGAACCTCCAGACCAGGATCGACGCGGCGTCCGCGGGGGCGATCCTCATCGTGAAGGGCGTGTGCATCGGCACGTTCACCGTCAACCGTTCGATCACGCTCTCCGGAACGGGGACGCTCGACGGCGATGACGGCGGTCCCACGCTCACGATCAACGGCTCGCACGTTGTCCACCTGATCGGGATCACGATCACCGGCGGCCTCGCGCCCCAGGGAGCCGGCATCGACCGCGAGGGCGGCGGCACCCTGACGCTGCAGGGCGTCACCGTGACCCGGAACCTCGCGACCGGCAGCGGGGCGCACGGCGGCGGCATCTACTCGGACGCGGGCAGCCTCACGATCACCAAGTCGAAGATCGTCGAGAACCGGGCGTTCGCGAGCGACACCGCCGGCGTCGAGTCCATCGGCGGCGGGATCCTCTCCAACGGTCCGCTCGTCGTGACGGCGTCGACGATCAGCTCGAATCGTGCCACCGGCATCTCGTTCGGCGGCATCGCGTCCGGACGGGGCGGGGGGATCTTCGAAGGCGGCGGGACGGTGTCGATCACCGACTCCCACGTCGACCGGAACCGCGCGGTCGCCCGCGGCGTGCAGGGCGCCCTCTCGACCGGCGGGGCGCTGTCGATGCAGGGTTCCACGCTCACCATCGACCACTCGAGCCTGAGCGGGAACCTCATCACCGCCGACAACGTGGTCCCGAGCGCGAACGCCACGGCCGACGGCGGTGCGGTCAGCGCGTTCGTCGACACGGCCACCGTGACGGGTTCGACCTTCCAGGGGGACCAGGCGCACGCGACCTCGAACGGCGGCGTGGCGCGGGTGGCGGGCGGCGGCGTCGAGGTCGAGATGACGAACCACGCGGCGATCACGTCCTCGACGTTCACCGGAAGCGTCGCCATCGCGGACGGCGACACCGCCGACGCGTTCGGCAGCGCCGTCTTCACGGACCAGCCGAAGCCGCTGCACGTCACCGGCTCGAAGTTCGTCGGGGGAAGCCTGGCGGCACATTCCGGCAGCTCGAGCGCTGCCGCGACCGGCGGAGCGATCGTGCAGGACGGACCGCTCACCTTGGTGAAGTCCACCGTGGACGGGAACCACGTCACCGTGTCGTCCGATGGCAATTTCGCCCTGGCGAGCGGCGGCGGCATCACGGCCGAGGGCGCGCTCACCGTGACGGGGTCGACGGTGAGCCGCAACACGCTGACCTCGACCACCCAGGGATCGCAGGCGAACGCATTCGGCGGGGGGCTGTTCGCGTCGGCGACGAACGAGGACGGTTCGATCACCAACTCCACCATCACCGGGAACACGGTGACGGCAACGTCGCCGGCCGGGTCCGGCGGCTCGATCGCGACCGGCGGCGGGCTGGAGACGGCCCTGCAGACGCTCGCGGTCACCAGCTCGACGATCGCCAGGAACGCCGTCAAGGGCTCGGGCCACACGACCACGTTCCGGGGCGGCGGGATCGGCGTGTCGGGCGGGTCGGTGACGGTGGAGCAGTCGATCCTGTCGCTCGACACGGCTGCCGGGGGCGGCGCACCCGAGTGCGCGGGGACACTGGGATCGAAGGGGTTCAACCTGGTGGGTTCGACCTCGGGGTGCACGTTCGGCGCCAAGCCGAGCGACAAGGTCGGGGCCAATCCAAAGCTGGGGACGCTGGGCAACCACGGCGGCCCGACGGCCACGCTGCCGCTCCAGCCCGGCAGCCCGGCGATCAACCAGATCCCGGCGGCGTCCTGCGCGGTCGACGTGGATCAGCGGGGCGTCTCTCGCCCCCAGGGGCCGAAGTGCGACGTCGGCGCGTTCGAGGCGGGGCCGTGAGCCGCCGCCGCGCCACGTTGGCGCTGGTGACGGCGATGTTCGCCCTCGGGCTCGTGGCGATCGGCCCTCCGGCGTCGGCGACCGTGATCGGCGTGAACTGCGCGACCCAGCACCTCCAGCCGAAGCTCGATGCGGCGCCCGCCGGCTCGACCGTGCTGGTCAAGGGCACGTGCATCGGCCCGTTCACGATCGATTCGAACGTCACCGTCAAGGGCAACCCGACCGCGACGCTCGACGGCAACGACTCCGGTTCGACCCTCACGATCAACGGGGCGCACACGATCCACCTGGTCGGGCTCACGATCACGGGCGGTGAGAACACGAGCGGCGCGGGGATCGACCGCGAGGGCGGCGGCGTCCTCACGCTCGTCAAGGTGAAGGTCCTCGACAACCTGGCCACCGGGCTCGCCGCCGCAAAGGGCGGC
>DATLUW010000618.1:0-4411 GCA_035577825.1 Actinomycetota bacterium
TGCCGTGGTACGGGTTGATGTCGCAGTGCCCGGCGAACGTGACGTACAGCTTCCCGGTGCCCGGGTCGTACGTGAGCCCGCCGTAGTCGTGGATCTCTGTCGGATCGAACACGCCCTCGACCGGCCAGTGGGCGCGCTCGATCGCGGGAGATGCCGAACCGACGGTAGATCTCGTTGACGGTCTCCCCGGAACGTGCTGCCTCGAGTAGCAGGTTCAGTCTCAGATCGGCCATGACCACCACCTGGAGCGGCCTCATGTCTCCTCCCCGGGACCGCGGGAGCAACGTGAACCCTCACTCGAGCGGTGTCAGCGATGTGTCCGGAACGTCAGCGATGTGTCCGGAACGTCGTGTCGGACATGTCTCCGGTCCGAACAGAGCACGAGCAGCGGGTCGTAACCCAGAGTTAACGGCCCAGAAACGCCGGGGACACCCGCCCGGCAGTAGCCTCGCTCGCGTCCACCACCCGTTCGAAGGGGGAATCCGTATGACCACGCCCAAGGAGGCGCTGGCCCTTGCCGAAGAGGCGGGCGCGCAGATCGTCGACCTGCGGTTCTGCGACCTGCCCGGCCTCATGCAGCACTTCTCGGTACCCATCGCCGAGCTCGACGAGTCCTCGTTCGAGGACGGGTTCGGGTTCGATGGATCGTCGATCCGGGGGTTCCAGGAGATCCAGGAGTCCGACATGCTCCTCGTGCCGGACCCTGAGGGCGCGTACATCGACCCGTTCCTCAAGCATCCGACGTTGGTCCTGAACTGCTTCGTGAAGGACCCGGTCACGACCGAGTGGTACTCGCGCGACCCGCGCTACGTCGCGAAGAAGGCCGAGGCGTACCTGCATCAGACGGGCATCGCCGAGACGTCGTACTGGGGACCGGAGTGCGAGTTCTACATCTTCGACTCGATCCGGTTCGACCAGAACCAGCACGAGGGCTACTACCACATCGACGCGATCGAGGGCGTGTGGAACTCTGGCGCCGAGGAGGGCGGCCACAACCTCGGGTACAAGCCGCGGTACAAGGAGGGCTACTTCCCCCTGCCCCCCATGGACCACTACCAGGACCTACGCAGCGAGATGGTCCTCAACCTGCAGCAGGTCGGGATCACGGTCGAGGTGCAGCACCACGAGGTCGGCACTGCCGGTCAGGCCGAGATCGACATGCGCTACGACACCCTGCTGAAGAGCGCCGACAACGTCATGAAGTACAAGTACGTCGTCAAGCAGACGGCGCGGCAGAACGGCAAGACGGTCACGTTCATGCCGAAGCCGATCTTCCAGGACAACGGCTCGGGCATGCACACCCACCAGAGCCTGTGGTCGGGCGGCGAGAACTTGTTCTGGGACGAGGTCGGCTATGCCGGCTTCTCGGACATGGGGCGCCACTACATCGGCGGCCTCCTGGCCCATGCGCCGGCGCTCCTCGCGTTCTGCGCACCGACGACGAACTCCTACCGCCGGCTCGTGCCGGGCTACGAGGCGCCGATCAACCTGGTGTACTCGCAGCGGAACCGGAGCGCGTGCATCCGGATCCCGGTGTTCTTCAAGTCGCCGGCGGCCAAGCGCCTCGAGTTCCGCTCGCCGGACCCGACGGCCAACCCGTACCTCGCGTTCAGCGCGATGCTGCTCGCCGGGCTCGACGGCGTGAAGAACAAGATCGAGCCGCCGGACCCGATCGACAAGGACCTGTACGACCTCCCCCCGGAGGAGTCCGCGCTGGTGAAGCAGGTGCCGGGTTCGCTCGAGGAGGTGCTCGTCGCGCTCGAGAACGACCACCAGTTCCTGCTGGAGGGCGGCGTGTTCACCCAGGACGTGATCGACACCTGGATCGAGTACAAGCGGGAACACGAGCTCGACGCCGTTCGCCTGCGTCCGCACCCATACGAGTTCGCGCTGTACTACGACATCTGATCGCGAAGATCGCCGTTTCGCCGAATGAACGCGGGGCCCTCCGGGGGTCCCGCGTTCGATTGACCACGACGAGACCGCAGAGCCCGTCAACTCGCCGAGCCGGGGACCGTCACACCACCGCGTCTGCGAACACGCGCTCCATCGCCGACCTGGCACGCTGCGTGATCAGCCGGTAGTCGTCGAGGAACGCCTGCCGCGCGTACTCCTCGTACCCGAGCCGCCGGGCCAGGGCGCGCTGTTCGTCCGGCGACGCGGGGAGCAGCTCCGCGTGCAGCCGCCGGTCGACCTCGAGCGCGTCCTTCACATCGGTGAGGAACACGAATGCCTCCCCCAGCGACCGGGCGACACTGTCCTCGAGCAGCCGTGCCTCGGCCAGGGCCTCCACCGCTTCGAGCGTCCCGAGGCGGCGGATCTCCGGGTGCCTGCCCCCGTGCCGCATCATCGTCAGCTCCACCGCGAACTGGACGTCGGCGAGCGACCCGTACCCCAGCTTGAACGCGAACCGCGCGGCCTCGGGCGGCTTCACGCGTTCGCGTTCGATGCGGCGCCGCATCTTGTGCATCGCGGCGACCCAGCCGGGCGGGAGCTCCTCCGGGTACGCGAAGTCCGACGCCGCCGAGACGAACCGCCGTCCGAGCGACTCGTCGCCGGCGAGGAACCGTGCCCGGGTGAGCGACTGGAACTCCCAGGGCTCTGCCCACCGCTCCCAGTACTCGAGGAACGCGGCCATGCTCCGGGCGAGCGGGCCGCTGCGCCCCTCAGGCCGGAGGTCGGCGTCGGGTTCGAACCCCTGCTCGCGGACGCCGGCCAGGACGCGCTCGGACGCGCGGATCGCCTCGGCGAAGTCGGCGCTCCCCTCCCCGTCGTACGCGAACACCAGATCGAGGTCCGAGGCGAAGTTCAGCTCGCGGGCGCCGAGCTTGCCGAGGCCGACGACGGCGAGCGGCACCTTCGGCCGGGCCGCCGCGACCGCCCGACTGACAACGGTCTCGGCGACGTCCGCGAGGGCCCGGCCGGTCGCACGGACGTCCGTCTCGCGCGACGCGTACGCGGCGACCGCCGCCACCAGACCGGCACGGGGATCCGCGTTCGCCCCGGAGCCGAGCGCGAACACCAGCGCGGGCGTCGCCACCACCAGGTCGGTCGCGAACGTGCTGGCGGCCGCGACGTGGGCGAGACGCCGGGCCGCGGCAGGGTCGGCGGCCAGCGCGTCGGCCGCGACCGGTCGTTCGCGGAGCACCTCGGCGATGCGCTCCAGGCGAGTGAGGGCCTGGTCGGGGTTCGCCGCCAACGCAAGCGCGGGCGCCATCACCGGGAACGTGTTCGCCAGGACCTTCCCGATCCTCGTCGCCGGATCCACCAGCCGTTCGAACACGTCGTACGCGGCCGGGGCGTTGGTGAACCCCAGCCCGGCCAGCAGCTCCTCGGTGGCCTCCCGGCCGAGCCCGGGGCGGAGCTCGCGCTCCGAGGGGCCGGCGAACGCCTCGAGCAGCGGCCGGTAGAACAGCCGCTCGTGGAGGCCGCGGACCTGCTCGGTCTCGCGCTCGTAGACGCGCCCGAGCTGCGTGGGGCTCGCCATGCCCATCGCGCGCGCCAGGCGGTTCAGCTGGTCGGGGTCCTCGGGGAGCTCGTGGGTCTGGAGGTCTCGGACGATCTGCAGGCGGTGTTCGAGCCGGCGGAGGAACCGGTACGCCTCGGCGAGGTCGCGGGCGTCGGGCTCGGCGACGTAGCCGTCCTCGGCGAGGGCCTGGAGCGCGCGGAGGGTGTTCGGCTCGCGGAGACGCGCGTCGCGGCGGCCGTGCACGAGCTGCAGCAGCTGCACGGCGAACTCGACGTCGCGGATGCCGCCGCGGCCACGCTTGACCTCGGTGGCTTCCTTGCCCCGCGCCCGGACGTACTCCTCCAGGCGGACCTTGGTGCGCCGAACCTCCTCGATGGCCGACGGAGCGAGCTCGTCGGGGTAGACGATCGGCGCCATCCGCTCCACGTACTCGGCGCCGAGGCGAAGGTCGCCCGCGACGGGCCGGGCCTTGATCTGCGCCTGGCGCTCCCAGGCTGCGGCCTGACGCTCGTAGTGCTCGACGGTCGCGTCGATCGAACGAACCAGGACACCCGAGCGGCCGCCGGGGCGGAGATCGGCGTCGACACGGAGCGCGATGCCTTCGGAGGTCGGTTCCGACAGCAGCCGCACGAGCGCGGCGGCTTCGCGTTCGGCGGTTCGCTGGTCACCGGTGCCGTCGTGGAGGAACAGCACGTCGACGTCGCTCGAGTAGTTGAGCTCCGCGCCACCGAGCTTGCCGAGCCCGATCACCGTGAGTGCCGTCGCCCGGGCGGCCTCGGCGAGACAGGCGTCGGCCACGTCGGAGATCTCGGCGACGACGTCCTCGAGCGGGGCCGCGCCGAGGTCGCGCGCCGCGACCCGGAGCATCGCCCGCCGCCGGAACCGCCGGAGCCCGGCCCCCCGCCCGAGCCGCCCGACGTCGGCCGCGAGCTCCTGGTCGAG
>DATLUW010000619.1:0-3591 GCA_035577825.1 Actinomycetota bacterium
CGTACTGGGCGCTGTCCCCGAACGTGATGAACCACACCCCTGACTGTGTCGCGCTTGCAGGGAAGTTCTGGCCGTGGCCTGTGATCGAGGCTGTCGGCCCGCCGCCGCGGCACCACGGCTGCGCCTGTTCCCTCTACACCCTCGACGAGGCGGTCGAGCGTGACTGGATGGACACCGACCAGGCGAACGTCGATGTGCATGACGCTCTGCGCCGGGCGAAGCAACTCTTGAAGGACGCTGAGACGATCACCGAGTCGGTGTCCCAGGAAGAGTTCGAGATGTGGGTCCGCGAACTCACCGAGGGGGCGGACAACGGCGGCGCGATGATCGCCCTGTACCCGTCGGCCGACGTCGCACGGAAGCTCTGTGTCCCTGACGGGGACCCGCCGCACCGCCTCCACGTCACGCTGAAGTTCCTCGGTGCCGACCACTCCGAGCTCTCGTCGGCGATGAAGGAGAAGCTGAAGACGGCTGTCAGTGAGTTCGCGGCCGCCGAAGACCCGCTCGAGGGCGCGATCGACGGGGCAGGCACGTTCCCAGGCCACCCGGATCACAAGGAGGGCGAGAAGCCGATCTTCGCGAACGTGAAGTCCGCGGGCATCCAGGGGTTCCGGCGGCGTCTGGTCGATCACCTCCCCGACGGGGTGATAGAGGACACACACGCCGATTTCAAGCCACACATGACGCTGAAGTACGCGCCCGCCAACGCGGATCCTGACCTTCCCGACGTGCAGAAGACCCCTGTCCGCTTCGACCATGTCGTGCTGAAGTTCGGCGACACAGCTCACCGCTTCGAGCTTGGTACTGGGAGGCTGAAGGAAGCTCTGGTCGAGGCTTCAGCGGGTCCACGGTGGAACGTGATGGACGCCGAAGGCGACCGTGTCGCGGTCATCACGGTGGACCCACCGTCGGTCGATTCGACCCTTGAGGATGTGGCGGCGTGGGCGACGCACGGAGCGCCAGCCCTACGCGGCGAGATCAAGAACGGCGTCGCTCGAGAGGTGCCGTACACCGTTCCGCCGGACGACCCGATGTGGAGCCTCGCCGTCCTGTCCGAGCTCGACCGGCGCGGCTGGTACATCGCCAGTGACCTGGGTGAGGGACTCGAGGAAGGCGTCGCTCGAGGGCACCACCCGCGTGTGTATCTGCGGTACCGCGCCGGCTTCGAGCGCGGCGGCCAGTTCATGCCGTTGCAGGGCGGTAATCCAGGCCGTCACCTCGCCGACGCGGCGAAGCGGGCGTTGCTGAAGACGCTGATGCCGGAGATGCCGGTCAGCCCGCGGGAGCAGCAACTCCGTGGGGATGGCGTCCAGGCAGACATCGAGGGCCGCCGCCTGTTCGTGCCGGTCGCTCGAGCGTTCGACCGCGTCGTGAACGGCCACCGCTACACCTCACCGGCCGGGTCGCCGCACATCTACCAGGACGGCAAGCCGTTCACCGGCCAGCGCTCGCCGGGTGTCGCCCCGGCGGTGTTCGACGCGGCGACGTTCCAGGCTGAGCTGAAGAAGACGCTGAAGGCGAAGCCGAAGAAGCCGACGTCGAAGACGCCTATCCCGGCGACGGAAGCTGCGGCTGCGGCTGCGGCAACGGCAGGCATCGACCTCGCGAAGGCGTGGGAGCGCGGTGACGCGTCCCCGGAGAACGCGGGGAAGATGGAGGCGAGGATGCGCGGCATGGAGGCGATCCTGAAGACGGACACGGCGGTGCCTGACGCGGTGCTGTCTCTGGTCGCCGCGGATCCGGCGCGGGAGGCGCGGATCGCCGCGCTCGCGTCGGGGCCGGAGAAGGACCGCGCGTTCAAGGAGTTCGCATCGACGCCTCTCGGCGACCTGGAAGTCCTCGGCGGGATCAGTGTGGCTGACCACCCGATCGGCGGGCAGGCGGTCTGCCACATGGTGCCCCGGACGATCTCGATGGGCACCACGAGCGTGACGGGGGACTTCCGCCACGAGCTCGGCCACGCGATCCGCGCTTCGCTCGGCGGCAAGGACGGCGTCCACGGCAAGAACGACATCACCGCGCTGATCGCTGACCTCCACAAGAAGTCGATGAAGAAGGCGGGTGAGGCGAAGGCGCAGGGACTCGTGCCGTCGGAGTACCACGGGGAGGCGGCACAGGACTGGTTCGCCGAGAACTACGGCGTGATCGACATGCGTTCTCTGGACAACTGGGAAGAGGACTTCGCCGAGCACTACCGGGCCTACCAGAAGGCGGTGTACCAGACGCTCAACCCGTCAGCGCCCGGGGGTGACGCGCACCGCCTCGAGCGGTACCGCGACTTGTTCCCCGAGTGGGCGAAGATGTGGGACGCGTGGTACACGGGCCAGCTTCTCTCGGTTGGTACCCCTGCGCCAGCAGCCGCACCGAAGGCGAAGAAGACCGAGAAGGCCGCGCCGTCACCGCCACCGTTCGAGATCCCACCGTCGTTCGAGATCCCACCGCCGAGCGCGTCACCGACGTCGACGACGCCGCCGTGGTCGTGGGTGCCACCGGAGGCAGGGAAGGGTGTGGGTGATCTCGGCTACGCGGGTGGGAAGCCAACACCGACGCCGGCCGACAAGCTCGGGCTGACCCCAGGGGACTTCATCGAGGGCAACCCAGGCGCGGCGCACGGCACCCGGTACATCGTGATCGCCGACCCGACGAACAAGGTGTCGGGCCTCGCCTACGTGAAGATGACGGAGCCGGACGGCAAGACGCCGTACACGGGGACGTTCCAGAAGTTCCACTTCAGCCCACCGTCGGCGGCGTTCAAGAAGCTCGACGGCCACTTCGACCTCGGCGGTGCGTCGGGGCAGAAGTCACCGGGGTTCGGCGGGCAGAGGCTCGGGTCGCGAAGCGGGAACGCCGCCCTGGACGCCGCCCTCGACGACCTCGAGCAGGGGACGATCGGGATCGGCCGCCGGGATGAGATCACCCGGGAGATCCCGGTGCGTGACCTTCGGCTGAAGCGGTTCTCGAAGGCCCAGTGTGGGATCGTCGCGGATCAGGTGACGGAGCGGCTGAAGGAGAAGGGGTTCAAGGCCCGCAGCCAGGTCATCACCATCGGCGGCTCGGACGGCCACTTCCCGTCGTTCGAGGACTACGGGTACGGCGACACTGGGCTGAAGCCGCTGACGCGGAAGGATCCGTTCGGGCAGCCGGGGGACCCGTCGCGTGCCCACGAGGTGACGGTGGTTCGGGTGGACGGCAAGTCGTACGTCGTGGACTACACCGCGAAGCAGTACGGGTACTCCCAGTTCCCGCTCGTCCACGAGCTCGCCGCAGGGCAGAAGTCATCCGGGTTCAAGGACGTCACCCCGGACGTGACGAAGTGGGAGAAGGTCGAGAAGGCAGAAGGGATGCCGTTCGGCGGCTACCGCACCTTCGGCGAGCGCGGCACCTACCAGACGCGGAAGCTGAACAAGACGTGGGCGCTCGAACTGAACGGCGTGTCCCTGGGAACTGCTCCGACACTCGCTCGCGTCAAGGAGATGGTCGCACGTGTGGACGTGTCCTCGAGCGACGGCCTCGGCGAGATGGCGGCGAAGTTCACGCTGACTGGTGGCCCGACGTTCTACGAGCTGTGGGGTGGATCCCCGGCGGTGATGG
>DATLUW010000620.1:0-3718 GCA_035577825.1 Actinomycetota bacterium
CGCAAGTCCTTCGGCAAGGTGGTGGCGCTCGACGGGATCGATCTCGAGGTGGAGCCGGGCTCGGTGCTCGGGCTCCTCGGGCCGAACGGCGCCGGCAAGACCACCGCCGTCCGCATCCTGACCACGCTGCTCGCGCCGGACGGGGGAAAGGTCACCGTCGCCGGCCACGACGTCGTTCGCGACGCCGAGCGGCTCCGCGCCGCGATCGGCCTCGCCGGCCAGTACGCGGCGGTCGACGAGACGCTCACCGGCCGGGAGAACCTCGAGCTGGTCGGGCGCCTCTACCACCTGCCCCGCGAGGTCACCCGCGAGCGTGCGGACAAGCTGCTGGCGCAGTTCGATCTCACGGAGGCCGGCGACCGGCAGGTCAAGACGTACTCGGGCGGCATGCGGCGCCGGCTGGACCTCGGCGCGAGCCTGGTCGCCGACCCCGAGGTCCTGTTCCTCGACGAACCCACGACCGGGCTGGACCCGGCCGCCCGCCGCGGGCTGTGGGACGTGATCAAGGACCTCGTCTCGGGCGGCACCACGCTGCTGCTGACGACGCAGTACCTGGAGGAGGCCGACGTCCTGGCCGACCGCATCGCGGTGATCGACCACGGCCGCATCATCGCGGAGGGCACCTCCGACGAGCTGAAGTCGAAGATCGGCGGCGAGGTGCTCGAGTTTCGCGTCGACGACGCCTCGCGGATGACCGACGTCTCGCGCATCCTCGTCGAGGTCTGCGACACCGACCCGCAGTACGAGATCGAATCCGGCCGGGTCAGTCTCCAGGTCGGCGCGGACGGCTCGGGCGTGCTGTTCCGGCTGGTGCGGGCGTTCGACCGGGAACAGCTGCGGATCCACGAGCTGGCGCTCCGCACCCCGACGCTCGACGACGTGTTCCTGACGCTGACCGGCCACGCGGCCGAGGAGCCGATCGGCGAGTCGGCCGACCTGGCCGAGGCCGCCGCCGGCCGGCGCGGCCGGCGAGGAGGTGCTGCCTGATGGCGGCGACCACGACCACCGCGAAGGCCCCGGCCGTCGCGCGGATGCCGCTGAAGTGGGTGTTCCAGGACGCGGTCGCGCTGACCTGGCGGAACCTGCTGAAGTACATCCGGATCCCCACCCTGCTGGTGTTCTCGACGATCCAGCCGGTGATGTTCGTCGTGCTGTTCGCGTACGTGTTCGGCGGCGCGCTCGGGTCGCAGCTGCCCTTCGGGGTCGGCTACAAGGACTACCTCATGGCCGGGATCTTCGTGCAGACGGTGATCTTCGGTTCGACGCAGACCGGCGTGGCGCTGGCCGAGGACCTCACACGGGGCATGATCGACCGGTTCCGATCGCTGCCGATGGCCCGCTCGGCGGTGCTCGCCGGGAGGACCACCGGCGACACCGTCCGCAACCTGTTCGTCGTCCTGCTGATGACAGGCGTGGGCTACCTGATCGGGTTCCGGTTCCACGGGGGATTCCTGTGGGCGCTGCTGGCGATGCTCCTGGCGGTGTTCTTCGGGCTCGCGTTCTCGTGGATCTCGGCGAACATCGGCCTCCGCGTCCGCGACGTCGAGTCGGCGCAGGCGGCGAGCTTCGTGTGGGTGTTCCCGCTGGTGTTCGCGTCGAGCGCGTTCGTCCCGGTGGCGACCATGCCGTCGTGGCTCCAGGGGTTCGCGGAGCACCAGCCGATCACGGTGGTCATCGACGCGGTCCGGTACCTGGTGCTCGGCACCACGCGGGCCCACCTGATCGGCCTCGAGGGCTCGGCATTGAGCTACGTGTTCCCGGCGATCCTGTGGATCGCGGGGATCCTGGTGGTCTTCGTGCCGCTCGCCGTCCGGAAATACCGCCGGATCACCTGATCCTGCTTGCCGTAGCGACCGTCTTCGCGGAAGATGGGAGCACGGGAGAAAGGAGGTGGTCCAGCTGCCAAATAGCGATGCGACCCTCGAGGTGACTGGCTGCTGAGCCGTCGCCCGCGGGTTGAGGTCTGACCACCTCACCCGTTGCCGGGCAACTGGCCCGGCGGAATCCAACCAGTTCACCGACCTCGCGGCCCCGGACATGGTCGCACCGGGCGGGGAGCCTGAGGGACGAACGAATCCCTGGCGAACCGAAGCACCCCGCGAGGCGATGCATGCAATCGAACGGGGCCGGGCGGAGCGATCCGTCCGGCCTCTTCGCTTCAGCTTCCCGGGCGACGGCGCGGGCTGCCGTCCCTGCGCCCGGCCGCCCTCCGTCTTCGATTCGGTGAGGAACGGCCCCGCGCATGAAATACGCTGCGACGATGACGGCCTGTCCCTCGTGCGGACACGAGAACCGGGAGGGCGCGAAGTTCTGCGAGGAGTGCGCCTCGCCGCTCGCTGCCCCGACACGGATCGCCGCCGAGGAACGCAAGGTCGTCACCTGCCTGTTCTGCGACCTCGTCGGGTTCACCGCCTCCTCGGAGTCCGCCGATCCCGAGGACGTCGACACGATGCTCTCCGCGTACTCCACCATGGCCCGCGGCCACATCGAGGCCTACGGGGGGTTCGTGGAGAAGTTCATCGGCGACGCGGTCGTCGGCATCTTCGGGGTGCCCGCGGCCCACGAGGACGACCCCGAGCGGGCGGTCCGCGCGGCCCTGCGGATCGTCGAGGGCGCCGAGGAGCTCCGGGCCGTCGGCGGAGCTCCTCTTCGCCTGCGGGTGGGCGTCAACACCGGCGAAGCCCTGGTGCGCTCGGGGATCGCTCCGGGCTCGGGAGAGCGCCTTGTGGCCGGCGACGCCGTCAACACCACCTCCCGACTGCAGTCCGTGGCCCCGGAGATGGGGGTCGCGGTGGGGGAGGCCACCCACGAGGCCACCGCGGTGGTGTTCGACTACGTCGAGCTCGAACCGGCCGCGCTCAAGGGGAAGTCCGAGCCCGTGCGGGTGTTCCATGCCGTGGCCCCCCGGGCCCGGTTCGGCACGGACCTGACGCGCACGCACGACACCCCGTTCGTCGGTCGGGAGATCGACCTCGCCCTGCTGAAGGGGATCTTCGACAAGGCCGTCGCATCCGAGTCCCCCCAGCTGGTCACGGTGGTGGGCTCCCCGGGGATCGGCAAGAGCCGGATCGTGGCAGAACTGTTCGCCTACATCGACGCCCGGCCCGGGCTCACCACGTGGCGGCAGGGGAGGTGCCTGCCCTACGGGGAGGGGATCACCTTCTGGGCGCTTGGGGAGATCGTGAAGGCCCACGCCGGGATCCTGGAGTCCGACCCGCCCGATGTGGCCGCCGCCAAGCTCGACGCGGTGCTACCAGAGGGAACTGAGCGGGCCTGGTTCCGCCAGCGCCTGCTCCCCTTGCTGGGCATCGAGGCCACCTCGACCGCCGAGCGGGAGGAGCTGTTCACGGCGTGGTCGCGGTTCATCGAACACATCGCGGACGAGCGTCCCGCCGTGCTGGTGTTCGAGGACCTCCACTGGGCCGACGACGCAATGCTAGCCTTCCTGGAACACCTGGCGGACCGGATCCAGGGTGTGCCGCTGCTCCTCGTCGGCACCGCGAGACCCGACCTGTACGAACGCCATTCCGGCTACGCGGCGGGACTCCGCAACGCCACGCCCATCCGCCTGTCGCCGCTGTCCAACGAGGAGACCGCACGCCTGGTCTCGGCGCTGCTGGACGCGACCGTGCTCCCGGCCGAGCTGCAGCAGCCCATCCTCGAGCGGGCAGGGGGAACACCTCTCTACGCGGAGGAGTTCGTGCGGCTGCTCCGCGAC
>DATLUW010000621.1:0-3845 GCA_035577825.1 Actinomycetota bacterium
CGACGTGCGCCTCATCCTGGTCGACCCCAAGCGCGTCGAGCTGAGCCACTTCGCCGAGGTCCCACATCTGCTGAGTCCGGTGATCGTGCACCCGAAGCGCGCGGCCGAGGCCCTGTCGTGGGTCGTTCGGGAGATGGAGCTCCGCTACGAGATGCTCGCCCAGGTCGGGATGCGCGACATCCGTTCGTACCAGCAGGCGCGCGCCGAGGGAACGCTGCGCGTCCCGCCCGGCCAGGAGGACAACTTCGGGCACATCCCGTACCTGCTCGTCGTGGTCGACGAGCTGGCCGACCTCATGATGGTCGCGCCGCGCGACGTCGAGGACGCGATCTGCCGCATCGCGCAGATGGCCCGCGCGGTCGGCATCCACCTCATGGTCGCGACGCAGCGGCCGTCCGTCGACGTCGTCACCGGCCTCATCAAGGCGAACATCCCGAGCCGGATCGCGTTCATGACGTCGTCGCAGGCCGACAGCCGCGTGATCATGGATCAGAACGGCGCCGAGAAGCTCGTCGGGCACGGCGACATGCTGTTCCTGCCCTCGAACTACTCGAAGCCGGTGCGGATCCAGGGCGCGTGGGTCACCGAGGCCGAGGTCGAGGCCGTCGCCAAGTGGTGCCGCGGCCAGCGCGAGCCCGAGTACGAGGCCAGCGTCGAGGGCATGGGCCTGCCGCCGGCGGAGGGCGAGGACCTCTCGGGCGGGAGCGACGACGACGACCTGCTCGAGCAGGCCGCCGAGCTCGTGATCCGCTCCCAGCTGGGTTCGACCTCGATGCTGCAGCGGAAGCTGAAGGTCGGGTTTGCCCGGGCGGGCCGGATCATGGACCTGCTCGAGGAGCGCGGGGTGGTCGGCCCGAGCGTGGGCTCCAAGGCGCGCGACGTCCTGATGACCTGGGACGAGTGGCAGGAGTCCCGCACGCGCGTCTGACCTCGGTGGCGGGCCGGGAACGGGGGGCCGGCGGCTAGAATCGGCCGACACCACCGGGAGGAATCTTCATCCGTGCCTGGTCCCACCACCGGCATCGGCCCCGCGCTGCGCGAGGCCCGAGAGTCGCTCGGCAAGAGCCTCGAGGAGGCCAGCCGGGACACCAAGATCAAGGTCGACCACCTCCAGGCGCTCGAGCGCGAGTCGTTCGAGACCCTGGGCGGCGACGTGTACGTCCGCGGGACGCTGCGGTCCTACTCGTCCTACCTCGGGCTCGACCCGGACAAGGTGCTGTCGGCCTACTCGGACGCGGTCGAGGCCGCGCCGGAGGCCGCCGACGGGGACGAGGCGCCGCCGCCGGTCGAGCCCAAGCCGATCCGAACGCTCCACCGCCGGGCGAACTGGAAGCTCGCGTTCCTCGTGGCGATGGTGCTGCTCGTCTCGGCCGGGATCGGGGGGCTGTTGTCCCGCCACCAGTCGACGCCGGGCGTGTTCGCGCCGCCGTCGCCGACTCCCAGCGCGAGCCCTTCGGCCGCGCCGCTGGAGGCCTCGAACCTCGCCTACGTCTACCTGGCCACGACGAAGCCGGTGGAGGCGACGGTGATCGCCGACGGCGTGAAGATGTTCGACGGCGTGTTGAAGCCCGGGAAGCCGCAGCAGGTGACGGCCTCGACGCTGGCGCGCGTGTGGCTCTCCCGCGGCGGCGTGGTCGACATCACGGTGAACGGCCACGACCTCGGTTCGCCGGGGACCAAGCAGGCCGAGTATGCGGCGTCGTTCACGCCGTTCGACTATCGGGAGCGACCATCGCCGGCCGCGTAGCACCGCTCGGGCTCGGCTGGCCGAACCTCATCTCGGCGGCTCGCATCGTGCTCGTTCCCGTCCTGGTGGTGCTGGTGCTGATCGACACGAAGGCCGCCTCGTACGCCGCGGCTGCGGTGTTCGTCGCGGGGGGGTTGTCGGACGGGCTCGACGGGTATCTCGCCCGCCGGCATGCCATGACGACCCGGACGGGCGTGTGGCTGGACCCGCTGTCCGACAAGCTGCTCGTCTCGGCGGCGGTGATCTCGCTCGTCATCGTGGACCGGTTCCCGCTGTGGGCGGCGGTGATCATCGTGGTGCGGGAGATCGCGGTCACCGTGCTGCGGGCATTCAAGGGGTCGCAGGGCGAGTCGATGCCGGCGTCGGTGCTCGGGAAGGCGAAGACCGCGTCGCAGCTGGTGGCCGTGACGCTGTACCTGCTGCCGCTCGGGTCGTGGGCGGACGGGCTGAAGCTCGTGCTGCTGATCGTCGCGGTCGTGTTCACGGTCGCCTCGGGGATCGACTACTTCGTCCCGCTCCGGCGCCATCGGGCGCACGCATGAGGGTTCGCCTGGCGTGAGGGCGGAGATCGTCGGCGTCGGGACCGAGCTCCTGCTCGGGCAGATCGCGAACACGAACGCGCAATGGATGTCCGAACGGCTCGCCGGGATCGGCGTCGACGTGCTGCACCACCAGGTGGTCGGCGACAACCTCGAACGCATCACGGACGCGTTCCGGCTCGCGCTCTCGCGGTCGGACGTCGTGATCTCGACTGGCGGGCTCGGGCCGACGCAGGACGACATCACCCGCGATGCGATCGCGGCCGCGCTCGGGGTGCGGCTCGTCCGGCACCCGGAGATCGAGGAGATGCTCCGCGAACGGTTCCGCCGGTTCCGGCGGGAGATGCCGGAGATCAACCTCCTGCAGGCGGACGTCCCCGAGGGCGCGCGCTATGTGATGCCCGAACGGGGGACCGCCCCGGGGCTGGTCTGTCCGGCGGGCGAGGACAAGGTGCTGTACGCGGTTGCCGGGGTGCCGGCCGAGATGCGGGAGATGATGGAGGGGACGATCCTGCCCGAGCTCCGCGAACGCGCCGGATCGGCGGCCATCGTGTCGCGGGTGCTGCGGGTGACCGGCCTGGCGGAGTCGCGCGTGGCCGAGCTGCTCGGCGACCTGTTCGCGTCGACGACGAACCCGACGGTCGCGTACCTGGCCTCGGCGGGGGAGGTGAAGGTCCGGCTCACGGCGAAGGCCGCGACCCCTTCCGAAGCGAATGCGCTGATCGACCCCGTCGCCGACGAAGTCGTCCGCCTGCTGGGTTCGAACGTGTTCACGGGCGAGGACGAGGAGCTCGAGGTCGTGGTGGGCCGCGCACTGCGGGAGCGCGGGGCCACGGTCGCGTGCGCGGAGTCGCTCACCGGCGGGGGACTCGCGAAGCGGCTCACGACGGCCGAGGGAGCGTCCGAGTTCTTCCGCGGGTCGGCGGTGGTGTACACGGCCGAGGCCAAGCGCGACGTGCTGGATGTGCGGCAGGAGACGATCGACGGTCCCGGTGTGGTCAGCGAGGAGTGCGCGCGGGAGATGGCGGCGGGGGCCCGGCGGGTGTTCCGCTCGGACGTGGCCGTCTCGTTGACGGGCGTGGCGGGGCCGGATCCGCACGACGGCAAGGAGCCGGGCGAGGTGTGGATCGCGCTCGACGCGGAGGACGTCGCGACTGCGCGCCACCTCCATTCGCCGGGCGACCGGCAGCTGGTGATGCGGTGGTCGGAGCAGGCGGCGCTCGACCTGGTGCGGCGGTGGGCAGAGGGCCGGCTGGACGCGTGAGCGAACCACGCGAGCAGGGCCCCGACCCGGACCGGGCGGCCGGATCCCCCGAACAGCGCTCGATGCGGCTGTTCGTCGCGGTGGACGTGCCGGACGACGTTCGCGATGCGCTCGCCGCAGCGGTCGAGCCGTTCCGGGGGTCGATGCCGGGCGCACGGTGGACGCCGCCGGAGAACTGGCACGTGACCCTCAAGTTCCTCGGGATCGCGCCGGCCGCGCAGCTCGAGGGGATCGTCGAGGCGGTTCGAGAGGCGGTGGGGGAGCACACGGCGTTCCGCGCGCGGGTCGAGGGCGT
>DATLUW010000622.1:0-3547 GCA_035577825.1 Actinomycetota bacterium
GACGTCCGCGCGCCGTAGATCGTCCGGATGAACACGTCGCGGCCGGCCGTGTCGCTGCCGAACAAGTGGATGTTGTTCGGCCCCGACGGAAGGCCGATCGCGTTGACCGTGTTGTCGAACAGCTCGTTGGGGCCGATGCCCCGGATGTCCGAGATCACGGGGGCGAAGATCGCCACCAGGACCAACAGGACGATGAACCCGAGACCGACGAATGCGACCCGGTCTCGGCGGAACCTCGTCCAGAACAGTTGCCAGGGCGTTCGGCCGATGACCGCCTGTCCGCCCTCGACCTCGAGCGTTGCGCCCTCGGCCAGCGCTGAATCGGACTGGGCCGTGCTCATGCTCCCGGAAACCCCCTACCCGGCATGACCGGGCGAAGTGTAGCGATGACGTCTTCGTGCCACAAATTCACGAACACGCCGAAACGTGCCTGCCACGGGGCTATACGAAGTCGGAACGCTCCAGGGATTGGCCGTGGCGCCCCGCTCACGGAACTGTCAGGTCCCGCGGCCACGTTCATTCGCGCATCATCCCCACGACCAGGGGCAGGATCTCGGGCCCCAGCAGCGTGCCGAGGGACCCCTTCGCGGCCACCGTCTCCCCGTAGGAGGGGGACCCGTCGGGCGTGACCGGGCCGCCGGCGACCACGAGCGGCACGGGGTCGTCGGTGTGCGCCTTGCGCACGCACGACGTCGAGTGGTCGGCCGTGACGGCCACCATGGTCCGGCGGAGGTCGAGACGCTCGAGCACCGGACCGAAGAACGCCCGGTCGATCGCCGAGATGACGTCGCGCTTGTCGATCGCGCGGCCGTCGTGGGCCGGGATGTCCGGGCCCTTGATGTGCACGTACAGGGCGTCGAAGCCCTCGAGCGCGTCCGCCGCGAGGTCGGCCCAGGCCGCGTACGAGGCATCGGAGCCGTCCACCCGCGGCGCGTCCACCGACTGCATCCCGAGGAGCATCGCGATGCCGCGTTCGACCGGCATCTCCACGAAGCACCCCCACGACGGACCGAACCGGTCCCGGATGGGCTGGATCGGCGGGAGGTGGTCGCTGCCGTCGCGGGTGAGGATGAGGTTGCCGGGGAGCCTGCCCTGTTCGCGGCGCTTCCGGTTGATCTCGGAACGGTCGAGGATCCGGGCCGCCCCCTCGACGAAGGCGTTGGTGAGGTCTGCCGCCCGGCGGGCCTCCTCGGTGTCGTCGAGCGGCTCCGAGGTCACGACCCGGGGCTCGAACGTCGCGAGCGCCACGCCCAGGTGGCCCTGCTTGCCGTACGCGGGGTCGGTGTTCGTCACGTTCGCGGACAGGACGCCCTCGCTCGAGCGGATGACGAGGGCCCCGCGGTGCTCGACGGTCGCCCGGAGCTGGAAGGTCGCGTTCGGCAACGTGAGCTCCCGCTGCACCTCCTCGGCCAGGGCCTGCGACTCCTCCGAGGTGAGGTCGCGGCCGACCCGGCGGTCGACGATCTCCGGCCACTCCGCCGTGGCGAAGTTGATGCGGTAGGCCAGGTCGTCCTCGTCGAAATCCATCCCGATGCCGACCGCCTCCAGGACGCCGCGACCGGGGTGCTCCTCGCGGGGGTCGTAGCCGAGGATGCCGAACACGCCGATGTCGGACTCGGGGGCCACTCCCGGCCCCACGGTGATCACGTTCCCGGTCCGCCCGCGTTCGGCGAGCGAGTCGAGGTACGGCGTCTCGGCGGCCTCCAGGGGGGTCAGGCCGCCGAGCTCGGGCACGGGGTCGTCGCCCAGCCCGTCGAGACACACGTACAGGAGGCTGCGCACGGGGCCGAATCCTAGTGGAGTCGGGCTCGAGTCCGCGCCTCGCGTGCCCGGGCGGGTCCGCGGGCGTGATTCCGGGTCGCGGTCGGCCGGCGTCAGTCCGCGATGGCGGCGCCCCACATCCGAACCGCGGCCGTCGACGGCGCGGTGACGAGCAGTCGTCCCTGCCCCGCCTCCCGGAAGAGGTAGACGCCCGGCGGGTCCGTGCCGCTGCCGCAGGCCCCTTCGGGCAGGAACACGACCGCCTGCCCCTGCTTGGTCCAGCCCACCGCCTCGGATTCCGGCGCGCCGCGGACCCCCCCGCCGGTCACGACCTCCACGTCGCCCTCGTCGGGTTCGACGAAGAATGCCAGCGGCACCTCACACTCCCCCGACCACTGCGCCAGGAGCCGGTCCGCGTACCGGGGATCCGGAACGGCCCAGCGCCAGAACCCGAGCAACGGCTTCCCGTGGAGCTTCGGTTTGGGGAGGGGAAGCCCGAGGGGGTCGTTCGGCTCGTGGCCGGTGATCCGCTCCGCCGCGCGCTCCGAGGGCAGCGGCCGCAGCTCGCGCCGGAACTCGTCGAGCAGGAAGTACGTCCCCGACCGATTGAGGACGAGGTGCGATGGTGGCCGGCCGGCTCCGAAGATCGAGTACCCGGGGAGGCTCGTGACCAGCTTCCCCGTGAAGAAGTCGTGCAGGTCGACCGTTCCGTCGTGCTCGATGGCGACGCCCTGCTCGGGGAGGCCGGGAATCGGAACCGCGGGCGGCCTCGTTGACGTCGGGGTCGGGCTCGGAGGGGTCGGCGTCGGCGTCGGCGCGGTGGTCGTTCCGGTGGTCGCCGACGGGGCGGGAGTTGGCGACGGCTCGCCCGACGGGCCGGAGGTGGTCGTCGCGGTCGGGGCCACGCTGCCCGGCGGCGGAACGGCGCGGTCGCTCCCGGAGGAGCAGGCGGCCAGGATCACCAGGAGGGCGGCCGCCGCCGTGGCGGTTCGTCGTGCGCGCACGGTGCGATCGAACCACCGGCCAGGACGCGCGGCAAGGGCCTCGCCGGATGCGTGGGACGGCCGCGGTTGCGGACTACTTGAACTTCGCGATGAGCGCGAACTCCTCGGGGTCGAGGCTCGCGCCGCCCACCAGCGCACCGTCGACTTCGGGGTGCGCCATGAACCCGCGGATGTTCCCGGCCTTGACGCTGCCCCCGTACTGGACGCGAACCGCCTGCGCCACACCCTGGTCGTACATGGCGGCGAGCGTCTCGCGGATCACCCCGATGACCTGCCCGGCGTCGGCGGGTTCGGCGTTGCGGCCGGTGCCGATCGCCCAGATCGGCTCGTAGGCCACGACCAGGGTTCGAGCCTGTTCGTTCGTCAGGCCTCCGAGGCCGGCCTTGACCTGCCCCGCGACGAGCTCGTCGGTCCGCCCCGACTCGCGATGCTCCAGGGTCTCCCCCACGCACGCGATCGGCGTCATGCCGGCCGCGTACACGGCCTTGACCTTCTTCGCGACGATCTCGTCGGTATCGCCGAGCAGCTGGCGCCGCTCGGAGTGCCCGACGATCACGTACGAGCACTTGAGCGCGGCGAGCATGCCCGGCGAGATCTCGCCCGTCCACGCGCCCTTGTCCTCCCAGTGGACGTTCTGCGCGCCGAGCGCGAACGGCAGCCGGTCGGACTCGATCAGCGTCTGCACCGACCGCAGCGCGGTGAACGCCGGGCAGACGACGACCTCCACGGACTCGGTGTCCTCGGCCGAAACCAGGTAGCCGAGCTTCTGCACGGCCTGGATG
>DATLUW010000623.1:0-4943 GCA_035577825.1 Actinomycetota bacterium
TGGGACCGGGATCGTGCGGGAGAGCGACGTGCGTGCCGCCGCGGCGGCCGGTGCCGACCCGGCGGTGTCAGAGCCTGTAACGGAAGAGTCACGGGGCCGGCTTTCAGAAGAGCTGCGTCGACGCCTGAAGAGCGACCCCACGCCGATCGCCGACCTCCCCTCCGGCGAGAAAGCCGCGCTCTACCGCGAGCACGGCGCCGAGATCGGCGAACGCGTCACGATCGGCGCCCGAACCCTGATCGACGCGGAATTCGTCGAGATCGGCGACGACACGTCGATCGGCGAGCAGGTACTCGTCCGGGCCCGCCGTTTCACGATCGGCCAGCTGGGACAGGTCGGGGCGAATTGCCGCTTCTTCTGTCGCGACTTCGTCGCCGGCGACGTCGTCACGCTGCGCTGGAACGTCGCGGTCGTCGACGGCCAGGGCGGGATCCACGACTGCCGCATCGGCGACCTCAGCTTCGTCGCCTACGACACGTACCTGAACACCGACCGCGACGTCACCCTCGGCGAGCGCGTCTGTCTCAGTCCCGGCGCGCGGCTGTACACCCACCGGAAGTGGCTCGAGGCGCTGGACGGGTATCCGTTCTCGTACGCGCCGATCTCGATCGGCGACCGCTCGTGGCTCGGCCCCGGAAGCCTCGTCCTTCCCGGCGTCGTGATCGACGCCGAGGTGACCGTGATGGCGAACTCGGTGGTCGCGTCGAACGCCCCGCGCGGCGCGCTGCTCGGCGGCGTTCCCGCGACGGTCGTCAAGCGGCAGCAGCGTGCCGACCTGGATGCCACGCACCGGGCGGCCGTCGTGCGCGAGATCTTCGAAGGAAACGCGGCGGCGCTCGGCGTGTTGGGCTGGAGGCTCGAGCCGGAGGACCCCGCCGGCGCGGTCTGGGCCGGGCGGCTCTCGGGCCCCGAGGAGGTCCGGGTCGCTGTGGAGAAGCAGACGGTCACCGTCGGCGAGACCGTGTTCGACCTCGACGCCCGCACCGTGCGAGGCCCACGCACGGCGGCCACGGACGTGATCCGGCACCTGCTCTTCAAGTACGGCCACAGCTTCGAGCCGCGGCTCTGGCGCTTCGGTGCCCGGCTGGACGAGACCTCCTACTAGACTCGGGCGGCGATGACCAGCCGGCGCGTCACGCGTGAGATCCATCCGGGCATCTTCGCTTGGCTGCTGATCACGCTCGGGATCAACGTCCTCGCGCTGATCGTGATCAACTGGCTGTTCGACAGCGTCTGGATCGACGGCTTCTGGTCGTATGCGCTCGGCGCCCTGGCGCTGACGATCGGCAACGCGATCCTCAAGCCGATCCTGGCGCTGCTGACGCTGCCCCTGATCATCTTCACGCTGGGGCTCGCGTACTTCGCGATCAACGTGGCGATGCTCGCGCTCGCCGAGTGGGTTGCGCCGCGCTTCTCGATCGACGGGTTCTGGACCTACGTCGGCGCGACGATCGTCGTGTGGATCGTCAACGTGGCCATGCAGGTGCTGCTCGGCCGCCTCTCGGGCGGTCGCACCAGGCCGATCACGGGCTGAGAGCCGAGCCGCGCGCGGCCCGGCTCCCAGTCGATCCGGCCGGCCGAACTAGGCGGCCTTCAGCTCCTTGTGGACGTGGCGCAGCGCGAACGCCGTGAAGAAGCTCTCGATCCCGCGGAAGAGCGCGAACAGCGCGATCCAGACGATCAGCAGCGTCGCCTTCTTGCCGAACTCACCCGCGGCCCAGAACCCGAGCCCCACGCAGATGAACCCGGTGATCATCCGCAACCACCACAGGCCCGTACGGTTCGAGAACGCGATGATCAGGTCCATGATCCCGACGAACAGGAACATGAAGGCCGTGATCTGGGCGATCGCGATGAAGGTGTCCTGCGGGTGGATGAACGAGAAGATCCCGCCGAGGATGAGCAGGAAGGCGAGGAACGCGTTCAACGCCTTCCACCAGCCGCTGCGGACCACGGCGACCATGCAGAGCGCGACGGCGCCGGCGATCAGGAACACGATCCCGGCCAACACCCCGAGCGTCTTCACCGAGGTGATGTTGAACCTGAACATGATCAGCGACAGGATCAGCCAGAGCGTCCCGGTGATCAGAAACACCCACCAGAGGCCGCCGACGTTTTCGTCGACGTAGGCCTCTTCTTCGACCACAACCGTAGACATCATTCTCCTCCTCGTCGGGAACGAGCTCCCACATTCGTGCAGGACGAGACTAACGGGGCCGCCTGACGTGTCCAAGCCCTGCGGCGGCTATTTCTCGACGGTGACGAGCGTTCCGATCGGCGTGTACGGCCAGACCTTGGCCGCGGCCTCGAGCGGCAGCTCGACGCAGCCGAGGCTCTGCGGCGTGCCGAACGACGACCGGTTGAAGGCGTGGATCGCCTCGCCGTGGTTGAAGTAGCTGATGAACCGGATCCCCGGGTCGTGGTAATGAGACCCGTCCGGGTTCGTGCCGCTCATGGTGCCGACCGGGATGTGCTCGAAGACCGGGAAGGTGCCGAGCTGGGTTGGGGCGGCCGGGACACCGGTGTTGCCGGGCGAGGTGAGGATCAGCTGACCGTCGTGCCAGAGGTTCAGCGATTGCGGCACGGTCGAGTGGACGTAGACGTAGCTGTACCCGCCGGCCCTGGGCTTCCCGGCGATCACGTCGGCGATCAGCGCCTGCCAGACGTCGTGTCCGGCGAACCCGTCGACGGTGAGATGGTGCTCGTTCTGGAAGGCCATCACCGCGCCGCGGTCGATCGAGTTGAAGCGGCCGGGTGTCCAGAGGTGGGCGAGCTCGGGCGGGACGTTCGGGTAGCGCCAGTCGAACCTACCGGCGGGCGGATCGACCGCCGCCTCGATCTGGCCGGCGACCGTCCTCGGCGCGTCGGCGCTCTCGGCAGTCCAGCGGAACGGCAGGTAACGAAGGAGCGAGAGCATCTGCTCGAGTCGGAGCGGCGACGCGGCCGGCGTCGTCCAGGAGATCGTCCTCATGGGCCTGCGCGGGCCGCCCATCACCAGCAAGGGCGCCGGCAGCGTCAGCTTGACGCGGCTGTCGAGCCCGTAGCCGTAGCCCCTCGGCCTGAACTCGAGCGTCTGCGCGTCGGCTCGCCGCCAGCTGCCCGCGACGTGCGGCGTGAGCGTTGGCATCCGGCCGTCCAGGAGCCGCGCAGCGGGCTCGGAGAAGCGGAGCGTGAGCGGCGTCGCCGGCCCGAGGCCCGCGCCGCGTCCGGGCGATGCCAGCATCATCGCCTCCCTGCCCGGCGGGAACCAGGTGACCACCGTCGGCGGCGGGAGCCGCTCCCAGCCGAGCGCGACGGCGCTGATCCCGACCGAGCCCGCGGTACCGAGCTTTCCGAGGGTGACGGTCCGGGTGGGCTGAGCCGGCTGCACTGTCCTCGGCCTGCCGGCGGACGTCACCCTGACGGCCCGGACCGGGCGGTCGAATGTCACCCGGACGGGCGTGCCGGGCTTCACCCGCAGCCAGCGAGTCGAGAGATGCACGGTCGGCGCGGTGACGAGCAGGCGGGCCGTCTCGGTGTGGCCGGCCAGCCAGCCGATCCACGCGGGGCGGCGGACGACCGCCTCCGCCACGAGCGCCGTTCCCGCCACGACCGGGCGCGTGGGCCTCAGCGTCCCGTCTCGCGACATCACGGCCGCCACGGGCGTCCCGTCCGCGCTTCGGAGGGTGACCCGTTCGAGCGTCCCGGCGAGGCGGGGCGTTCGGATCTGAGGCAGGCCGGCGGCGTCGACTCCGATCGACGCGCCCGGCCACGCGACCGCGACCGCGACGGCGGCCGCGCCGAGGACGGCGATCACGGCGAGCACGACCCACGGCCAGCGCCGGTGCTTCTGCGGCCGCCGGGACGCCGCAAGCGCGGACGTCGGGCGAGCCGGGGGCCGAGTACGTGATTTGGTCAACATGGGCGAGCCTGTGTTGTAGCGCGCTACCCGCCGTTTGTCGCTCTCAATCCGGGGCCGGTCGGCTCCGGCTCCGCCGGGGGCGGGGCGGGGGATCCGCGGAGTTATGCACACACCCGGGCGAGGGATGGGCTGCGGCTCCTCGGCTTCCGATAAAGATCGAGGAGGTGGTGGGGCGATCCGAGGGCGGCAAGGGATGCGGAGCACATGGCCGAGTCTGCTCGCCATGGTCCTCGCCGCGGTCGCGTTCGCCTCAGCGGCCTACGCGGTCAAGCCTCCGAGCAATCCCGGCAAAGCGAGCAACTCCGGCGCATCGGGCCCGACGGGCGAGCACGGCCAGTCCGGCAACTCGAACAACGGCAACACCGGGAACAACGGCAACACCGGAAACAACGGGAGCACCGACAGCGGGACTGCCAACGGCAACAGCGGCAACTCGAGCGCGGGCGGCCAGGGCAAGCCGACAGACCCCGGCAAGTCGGCCGGTCCGGGCAATTCGGGCTCCCAGCAATCGTCGGGCACCGCGCTACCCGGCCCCGGCGCGACGCTGACGACGAAGGCGAAGGCGTACGGGCGTTACTGCCAGAACCAGAGCAAGCTGCACGTCGCCGGTAGGCAGGGAAC
Source organism: Actinomycetota bacterium (assembly GCA_035577825.1). GTDB lineage: Bacteria > Actinomycetota > UBA4738 > UBA4738 > JACQTL01 > DATBHM01. The sequence goes on from DATLUW010000623.1 coordinate 4,523, forward strand.
ACCGTTCAGCCAGTGCGTGACCGCGATGGCGAAGCTGGCGACCCACCGGACCAAGGATCCGTGGAATGCCTGCTCGGGGCTGAGCCGGCGGCTGGTTCCGGGTGCAACCGGGTCGCCGTTCAGCCGGTGCGTCGTCGCCGGAACGAGGCTCCTGAACGACCTGCGGAAGCCGTAGTACAGTCGTCCCACAGGGGTGGGCGATCGTTCTCCACTGGGGCTGGACCCGGAGTCGATGCGTCGGCTCGGCTACCGCACGGTCGACATGCTCGTCGACCGGATCACGGGCCCTCCGGGGCCGGTCGTCCGCTCGGCCACGCCGGACGACCTGCACGAGCGGCTCGGGATTGCGCCGCCGGAGGAGCCGGTCCCGTTCGAAGACATCCTCGAGGGCCTGGAGCGAGACGTGCTTCCCTATGTCGCC
>DATLUW010000624.1:0-4298 GCA_035577825.1 Actinomycetota bacterium
AACCTCGGTCTCCCGGGGCGTCAGCCCGGCGGGAAGATCCGGCCCCGCCTCGGGTGCCGATGCGGCGGGGCCGAGGCCCGACGCGATGGCGTCGACCAGGTGGTGCTGGACCGCCGGGTCGATCGCCGCCCGGCCCTCGACCACCACCCGCAGCGCACGGTGGATCTCCTCGGCGCCGGCGTCCTTCGTCAGGTATCCCTGGGCGCCCGCTCGCAGCGCGTCGATGACCGACCGGTCGTCGGCGTAGGTCGTGAGCATCAGGATCCTGACCCTGGTGTCCAAGTCGCGGAGCCGGCGGGTCGCCTCCACCCCGTCCATGCGTGGCATCCGCAGGTCCATGAGCACCACGTCCGGCCGGAGCGACGTGACGGCCTCGACCGCTCCGGCCCCGTCCTCCGCCGTGCCGACGACCTCGATGCCGTCCAGCATGCCGAGCAGCGAGCCGAGCCCCTCCCGGACGACGCGCTGGTCGTCGACGACGAGGACGCGGATCGCTTCGCCCGGGCCCGCTTCGGCGTCCGACGAACGGCTCACGCCGGGACCCACAGCTCGACGCGGAACCCGTCCTCCGTGGACGCGGCCGTGAGCGTCCCGTCGATGAGCTCCGCCCGCTCGCGCATGCCGGTCAGCCCGTAGCCGGTCCCGTCCCGGGGCAAAGGACGGACTCCGTCGCGTTCGACGTCCTCGACCACGAGACGCGTCCCGGCCGGCTCGTACCGGAGGCGGATCTCGACGCGGTCGGGGTTCGCGTGCTTTCGGACGTTCGTCAGGGCCTCCTGGGCGACCCGATAGAGCGTGAGCCGCGCGTCGCTCCCCAGCTGTCGTTGTTCGCCGTCGACGGACAGGTCGCATCGAACGCCGGTGTCCTCGGTGAACCCGGATGCGAGGCCAGCAAGCCGCTCCGGCCCCGGCAGCTCCCCGTCCCGCAGCATGGCGATGGCCCCCCGGGCCTCCTCGACGCCGGCCCGGGCCAGTCGGCGGGCCCGTTCGATGGCGTCGGCGACCTCGGGGCTGCTCCCACTGCGGGCCGTGAGCAGCCGGGCGGACTCGAGGTTCAACACGAGCCCCGACAGCGAGTGCGCGAGCACGTCGTGCATCTCACGCGCCAGCCGCTGGCGTTCGGCCAGCGCCGCGGCCTCCACGTGCGCGGCGCGGCTGCGTTCGACCTCGACCAGGAGCACCCGCGTCTGCTCCTCGCTCTCGCGGAGCCGCCGGGCGAACACCGCCATCACGAAGAAGGCCACCACGGCGAACTCGTCCAGCAGCGTCGCGGTGACCGGCCAGTGGGCGCCCAGCGAGCTGGCGAGCGCAACGGCGACCAGCGCGAAGCCCGCCACCACCGCGGAGAGGCGGAGCGGGAACCGGAGCGCGGCAGCCGTGACCGACGGGAACACGCCCAACAGCCCGATCCCTTTGTGCTGCAGCGCGATCAACGCCGCCGCGCTGGCGATGGCGGCCAGCATCAACGAGACCTGCACGATCCGTGGGGCCGTGGCGAACCGCAACACGCCCACCGTGGCGGCCACCAGCACCACGAGATCGATCGCCACCAGGAGCGACCGGCCGTGATCGCCGGGCGCCGGCCGCGCGAACCACGAGGCCGCGACGACGAAGACCAGCGCGGCGAAGCCGAGCAGCGGAGTCCGTAGGGGCGCCGGTGCCCCCGCCGGCGCGGGCTCGGACACGCGGGACATCGAACCGGTGCCCATCGATCACCGGAACTGTACGGCGGCGGTGGGCCGAAAGGACAGCCGATCCCGGCCATTCCACCCCACGGTGGAGCGCCTCCACCCGGCGGAGGAGGCCCCGCGGCCCGACGAAATCCACCCGCGCGCCGACGACCGCCGGCCCCTGCGGAGCGCACCCTCTGGGTCATGACCACCGAGACCAGGAGGACCATGTCGACCACCGACCAGACGCCCCGACGGGCCCCGGCCGCCGCCCCCTCGGGCGAGCCGGTCGTCGGCGTCCGGGGGCTCACCAAACGGTACGGCGACCACCCGGCCGTGCACGGGATCGACCTCGAGGTCCGGCGCGGGGAGATCTTCGCGTTCCTCGGACCGAACGGCGCCGGCAAGACGACGACCGTGGAGATCCTCGAGGGGTTCCGCGATCGAACGGGCGGCGACGTGACGGTGCTGGGAACGGACCCGGCCGCGGCGAAGGGCGCATGGCGTGACCGCGTCGGGGTCGTCCTACAGGAGTCCGCGCCGGAGCCCGGCCTGTCCGTCCGGGAGTGCCTCCGCCTCTACGCGGGGTTCTACTCCGCTCCCCGGGACGTCGAGGAGCTCATCGGGCTGGTCGGCCTCACGGAGCGGGCGGACGCGCTCGGGGCCGAGCTGTCCGGCGGGCAGCGGCGCCGGCTCGACGTCGCCATGGCCCTGGTCGGCAACCCCGAGCTCGTGTTCCTCGACGAACCGACCACCGGCTTCGACCCCGCAGCCCGCAGGGCGATGTGGAATGTGATCGCAGCCCTGCGCGAGCACGGCACGACCGTGTTCCTGACGACCCACTACATGGAAGAGGCGGAACGCCTGGCAGACCGGATCGCCGTGATCGCCGGCGGCCGGATCGTCGCGGAGGGAACGCCGTCGACGCTCGGCGGACGCGAGCACCTGATGTCGTCGATCCGGTTCACCCTGCCGGGCGGCGTGGGGCCCAACGAGCTGCCGGACGGGCTCCGGCCGCTCGCGGAGCGCGAGGCGGGCCGGGACGGCGTGATCGTCCTGCGGAGCGAGCGACCGCTGGTCCACGTGGCCGCGCTCGCCGACTGGGCGCTCGGCCGCGGGTTCGACCTTCCGGACCTCGACGTCCACCGGCCGTCGCTCGAAGAGGTCTACCTGTCCCTGACCGACCCGGACGGAACCGGGAGGACTCGATGATCGCCACCACCATCCACCTGTTCCGCGCCGAGCTGCGGGCGTTCCTCCGAAACCGGCAGTCGCGATTCTTCACGCTCGTCCTGCCCGTGCTGTTCCTGGTGATCTTCGCCAGCGTGTTCGGGCGGGGCCACCACACGGTCGCCGTGGCCGGCGGCGCGATCGACGCCTCGGTCTACTACGTCCCCGGCATCATCGCTCTCGGGATCATCGCGGGGTCGTTCGTGAACCTCGTGATCTCCGTGACCGCGCAGCGGGAGTCGGGCGTGCTCAAGCGGCGGCGGGCGACGCCGGTCCCGGCCGGCGCGATCGTCGCGGGCCGTGCCCTCGCCGCGGTGGTCGTAGCGCTCGCGGTGACGGCCATTCTGCTGACGGTCGGGTGGGCCGCCTTCGGGGCGCACGTGCCTGCCCGGACGGCGCCGGCCCTCGCCCTCACGGTGGTGGTGGGCACGCTGGCGTTCTGCTGCCTGGGGTTCGCGCTGGCGTCGCTCATCCGGAACCAGGACGCGGCGCAGCCCATCACTCAGGCCGTGATGCTGCCGCTGTACTTCATCTCGGGCGTGTTCGTGGCGACGACCGTGCTCCCCCACTGGCTCGTCGACGTTGCGGGCGTGTTCCCGGTGCGACACCTCGCGGCCGCGCTGCTGACCGCCTACAACCCGCACACGACCGGGGCCGGGTTCGCGACGAACGACCTGCTGGTGGTCGCCGCTTGGGGCGTCGCCGGGCTGGCGATCGCCCTGCGGAGGTTCTCGTGGGTTCCGCTCGGGCGGTGATCCGAAGGACGACGGAAGGAGCATCGACATGACCTCGATCGAACGGCAGACCCGGAAGGGCACGTGCCCGAACCACGGCGAAGTCGAGGGGGCCAGGGACGTCCCGCGGTGGCAGTTCCCGTTCATCGTGTACGCGGTGAAGCGGTGGTCGGCCCGGCGCAAGCCGTTCGTGTGCCCGGAGTGCGGGTCGCCGGTGGGCGCCGACTGAGTCGCCGGGCCGGCTCGTCAGCGAACGGCGACGTTGGCCGGATCGGGTGAGGGGCCGGGTGTTCGAGCCGTTCCAGTCGCTCGAGAAGAACAGCGCGTTCGTGTGATCGCGGACCTCGAACCCGGCGAGGTCCTGCCCACCGCCCGTGCCGTTGTGCGCGAGCGTCTTCACGGTCTCCGCCGAGTCCACCACGACCGGGGCTGGTTGGGTTGGTCACGTCGGTGATCGTTGCCGGGCAGGTGATCGTTGCGTCCGGCGCCGCGTCCGTGAAGGTGGACGCCGGCGTCGAGGTCACCTCGTAGGCGTGGCCGCCCGACTGGAACACCAAGGAGTGAACGACAAGCTCGTCGACCCCCCGCTCGCACGGCGGCGCGCTCAATTCGTGTGTTCGGGCATGCGGCGTCGAACGAGCGATTCTCCGCGATGGAGGGCTGT
>DATLUW010000625.1:0-3459 GCA_035577825.1 Actinomycetota bacterium
CCGGTTCCACCTGGACCAGGCGCGCCGGACGGTCGAGGCCGTGATCGCGATGCGCGGGCAGGCCGGCTGACCCGAGCCGGATCCGCCCGCGGGAACCGACCGAAGCCGCGGCGCCGCTACGAGCCCCTCAGCGCCGGCAGCACCTGCTCGCCGAACAGCTCGATCGCCCGCGAGGACGTCTCGAACCCCATCCCGGGGTAGTGCAGCCGGACGATGAGGTGGAACTCGCGCCGGTCGCGAAACGGTTCGATCATGTGCTTCAGTAGCGCGGCGATCTCGGCGGGGGTGCCGGTCGGGTTCATGTGGCGGAGGAGCTCCTCGGGCAGGTCGCCGATGAAGAACCCGTTCCCCGGCGTGTCCGAGCCCGCCGCCCAGCCCGCGTAGACGCCGAGGTGGTGGGCGGCCCCGTCCTTGATCAGCTCCCACCCGGACTCCGCGTCGTCCCACGGGAACGCGTTCTGCAGCTGGGCATACCCGAACGCGGCCGCGTCCTTCCCCGCCGCCCGCGCGCCGCGCTCCGCGAGCGCGACCGCCGGCGCCCACGTGTCGGCGTCGCTCCGCGTCCGGATGTAGCCGTCCCCGATCCGACCGGCCCGCTCGATCGCCGGGTCGCTCATGCCGCCCATGTAGATCGGGATGCCCCGCTCGGAGAATGCTCCCGGTGTGACCAGCACGTCGTCGTAGGAGAAGTGCCGCCCCTCGAACGAGAACCGCTCGCCGGTCCAGGCCTTCCGCAGGATCTCGACGGTCTCGACGGTGCGCCGGAGGCGTTCGGACGCCGGCTGGCCGAACATCCCGAACTCCTCGTCGCGCCACCCCAGCCCGAGCCCCAGGATCAGCCGCCCGCCGGAGAGTTGGTCGACGAACGCCGCGTCCTCCGCGAGCCGCACCGGGTCGTGGAACGGCGTCAGCATCACGCCGGTCCCGAGCCGGATGCGCGACGTCGATGCGGCAATGGCGGCGAGCATCGGCAGCAGCGACGGGAGGTAGCCGTCGCCGCCGCCGTGGTGCTCGCTCACCCACGCTGAGTCGAACCCCAGCATCTCGGCGAGGCGGGCCATCTCGATGACCTCGCCGTACTCCCGGTGGAACGTCCGGCCGGTCCCGGGCATGACCTCCCCGGTGAACAGCCCGATCCCGACTCTCACGGCCATCGTGGGCGAACGGTAGCCGAGGCCCCGCGCAACCCTCAAACCGGGCCGTGGTTTGCTCTCCGCGGGGTGCCGGGTGACCATGACGCCGCAGATGCCCACCCTGCCCGAGCTGGCCGACGAGCACGACGCCCTCCACGGCGACTACGAGCGCCTGTTCTTCGAGGGTCGGTGGTGGTCGTCGTTCGAGCTGTCGGATCAGGCGAAGCGGTTCGCCGGCGGCCTGGCCGGGCTCGGCGTGGAGCCCGGCGAGCGCGTGCTGGTGATGCTGTCGAACGGGCCCGAGGTGGGGACCGTGTACCAGGGCGCCTGGCGGGCCGGAGCGGCCGTCACGCCGGTGCTGTTCCTGCTGCAGCCGCACGAGGTGGCCCGCGTCATCCGCGAGGCCGAGCCATCGGTCGTGGTGGCCGGGCCCGAGTTCCTCCCCGGCATCGGGGCGTCGCTCGAGGGATCGCCCGCGGCCCCCCCGCGCGCGATCGTCACGACCGGCCCGCCGGGCGACGGCGAGATCGGGTTCGCGGACCTTGTGGCGTCCTCCGACCCGCTCGACACGCCGGTCGCGGGGACCGAGGACGACCTCGCCGCGCTGCTGTTCACGGGCGGGACGACCGGCGCGTCGAAGGGCGTGATGCTCTCGCACGGGAACATCGCGTTCGACGCACGGCAAGCGGCGGCCGCAGCCGAGGTGGGGGACGACGAGGTGGCCCTCACCGCGCTGCCGCTCGCGCACTCCTACGGCATCCTGGTCGCCGCCATCGGCCTCTTCGTGAAGGGCCGCGGCGTGCTCCAGCGGTGGTTCGAGCCGTTGGGGTTCCTGCAGGCGATCGCGGAGCACCGGGCGAACCGCATCGCGGTCGTGCCGACCATGCTGCAGTACCTGCTCCAGGCGCCGCTCGAGGACCACGACCTGTCGTCGCTGCGGTTCGTCGCGTCGGGCGCCGCCGCCCTGCCCCAGGAGGTCGCCCGGGAGTGGGAGCGCCGGACCGGCTCGCGGGTGCTCGAGGGCTACGGATGCACGGAGGCGATGTCGGCCGTGGCGGTGACCCGGCCCTCCGACCCTCCGCGCCCGGGTTCGGTCGGGCGGCCGATCGAGGGCTGCGAGGTCCGCATCGAGGACGACGACGGCGCGGAGGTGGCCGACGGCGAGCCCGGCGAGATCTGCGTCCGGGGCCCGAACGTCATGCGGGGCTACTGGCGGCAGCCGGACGCAACGGAGGCCGTGATGGCAGGCGGCTGGCTGCACACCGGCGACATCGGCCGCCGGGACGCGAATGGGTTCGTGTACGTCGTCGAACGGAAGAAGGACCTGATCATCCGCGGCGGCATCAACGTGTACCCCCGCGACGTCGAGGAGGTGCTGGCCGAGCACCCCGCGGTGGCGATGGCCGGCGTGGTCGGCCGGCCGGACGAGCTGTTCGGCGAGGAGGTCGTCGCGTTCGTCGTGCGGCGGGCGGGAGCGGATGCGACGGAGGACGACCTGCTGGCGTTCGCCGAAGAACGCCTCTCGAAGCCCAAGCGTCCCAAGGAGATCCGGTTCGTCCCGCAGCTGCCGCTGACGCCCGTCGGCAAGGTGAATCGAAGGGAGCTGCGGGCCGGCGTGTAGGCTCTCGCCGTCCGCGTCGCCGATCCGGGTTGCTTGCGAATCGCGTATCAGATGGCGTTGGCTGGACCACACACGACGATGCGGAAGACCCAAGCGCCCCCGCCCGACGATCGACCGACCGCGCCGGAAGCCTCCACGCCATGGATGCTGCCGTTCCTGCCGGGGCTCCTCGTCGTGGTCGTGCTGGCGTTTCTCCTGGGGTCCTGCACGGGGTCGTCGGCCGCGCCCGAGGTCACGAAGTCCCCGGTGCCGACGGGGACGATCCCCCCGGACGCGGTGTGCGACGGGCAGCCGGCCACCATCGTCGGCACGGAGGGGGACGACCTGATCGTCGGAACCTTCGGCAACGACGTGATCCTGGCGCAGGGCGGCGACGACTTCGTCCGCGGCCTGCGGGGCAACGACGCGATCTGCGGCGGCCAGGGGAACGACAGCCTCTTCGGCGCGCAGGACGACGACACCCTGATCGGCGGGCCGGGGAACGACGGCCTGTTCGGGGAGTACGGGAACGACACCGAGATCGGCGGCTCGGGCAACGACATGCTCACCGGGGGCGGCGGCGACCCGGGCAAGGACAACCTCGACGGCGGCCCCGGCAACGACGTGCTCTCCGGCGGGCCGGGCGACGACGTCCTGACCGGCGACGACGGGAACGACGTCCTGCACGGCTGGAAGGGTGCCGACCACCTCGACGGCGGCCCGGGC
>DATLUW010000626.1:0-3407 GCA_035577825.1 Actinomycetota bacterium
GCATGTCCAGCACCACCCGGTCGAACCGCTCGCCCGTCTCCACGACGTCGCGGAGGTCGCCCGCCCGCATGTCGAGGAACGCCGGCTGCTTGCCGAAGAACGTCTCCACGTTCGCGACGGCCTTCTCGCGGTGCTCGTCGCGCATCTCGTAGGTGACCACGCGGCCCTGCTCCCCCACCGCGCGGCACAGCGCGAGCGTCAGCGCACCCGAGCCCGTGCCGGCCTCCAGGACATGCGAGCCCGGGGCGACGTCCGTGTGCATGAGGATCGCGGCGAGGTCCTTCGGGTACACGACCTGCGCCCCGCGCGGCATCTTCAGCACGAAGTCGGTGAGCCGCGGCCGGAACGCCTGCAGCATCGCGCCCTTCGACGACGTCAGCACGACGCCCTCTGGCTGGCCGACGATGTCGGCGAACGGGATCCACCCGCCGTGGAAGTGGAAATCGCGGTCGGGCTGCAAGCGGACGAGGTACCGCCGCCCCTTCGCGTCGAGCAGCAGCGCCCGCTCCCCCGCCTCGAACGGCCCGCTCATCGCGGGGACGTCGCGTTCTGCTCGGCGTACAGCTCGGCGGGCATGACCTCGTCGGACAGCTCGCGGGCGACCTGGACGTCGTCGTCCTCCTTGGGCGGGCCGAGGCGTTCGCCCAGGATCTGCGCCCGCGCCCGGCAGAAGGCGCAGAACCGCCCGGTGGTCGGCTGCCCGCAGCGTTCGCAGGGGGCAAGCTCCGCCGTGTCCTCGTCGCGGAACAGCGCCGCCCCCTTGTCGATGAACCCCATCAGGAACTGCGCCTTCGTCCCCGGCGACGTCTGCTCGAGCTGGTTCATCGCGGCCTTGTAGCGGAGCTGGGTGTTGCCGAAGACCAACGGGCACTCCTCGACGACGTAGTCGATCCGCCGGAGGAACGCGTACGCGGCGGTCTCGAGCTCGCTCAGGCGGACGAGGAACTTGACCTTCTTCACCATGCCCTCGCGCTGGGGGAGCACGGGGAACTGCCGCGCGATGTAGCCAGTCTGCCACCGCAGGGTGTTCCCGAGCAGCGTGGCGGCCTCGTCGTCGAGGTTGTGGCCGGTCGCCACCACGTCGAACCCGTGGTCGAGCGCCACCCGGTTGAACACGTACCGCTTCGACAGCCCGCACACCGCGCAGGTCGAACGCGATCCCTTCTTGCCGGCGGTGGGGATGTCGTAGCCGTACTCTCCGCGGAGGTCGACGTCGATCAGCTTCGCCTGGCGCTCCTCGGCGAACTGTTGGGTGATCTCCCGCGAACGGTCGCTGTAGTCGCCGATCCCGAGCCCGAGGTACATCCCTGTCGCGTCGTAACCGAGCTCGAGGAGCACGTCCCACAGCCCCAGCGAGTCCTTGCCGCCGCTGACGGCGATCATGATCCGTTCTTCGGGGCCGAACATCCGGTGCGACTTCACGGTCCGCTTCACGGTCTCGTGGACGTGGTGGACGAAGCAGTCCTGGCAGAACGCGGCGTTGTGCCGCCGGACCTCGATCACGGCGGTGCCGCGGCACCGGCGGCACTTCATCGGGCGCCCCCGCTGATCACCGGACGAACCTCCACCAGGTCGTCGTCGTTCAGGCGTTCCTCGCGTGTGACCAACTCGCGGTCGCGAATCACGAGCACGGTGTCGGGGTCGATCGCGAGCTCCGCGAGCACGGCCTTGACCGTGCGCGGCCCGGCGACCTCGACCTCCCGGTCGGGATTCCGCAGCTTCACCTTCACGACCGGAGAGGCTAGCGCAGGCGCGGTTCGGCGGCTCCGACGGGAATTCCTTGCGCGCTGGGTTCTCCGAGGAGCGAACCGCCGGTATCTTGGTGGCATGCCCCCTGCGCGTGTCCCCCGGCATCGTCGACAGACGAGGCGGCACTGGCTCGTTCCGGTCTTGGGCGTCGTCGCTGCCGTCGCCGTCGTGGCGGTGTCCTGCCAGGCGCTGACGTCGAAGCACGGATCGAACCCGGCCGCGAACGGCCAGTCCCCCCCGCCGGGCGCGACCGGTGCGACCGGCACCTCGGGCGCGCCGGGGGTGACCGGCACGTCGGGGACCTCGACCGCGCCGACGACGGCCCCCAGCCCGTCCCCGACGAGCGTCGCCAAGATCTCCGTCACGCCGGGCGGCGGCGGGGCCGCGCGGCCGGACCACGGCCTGGCGATCGCTGTGTCCGACGGCACCCTGACCAAGGTCGTCGCGAAGAGCGAGGGCGGCGGCGAGGCCGATCCCGGGCCCGTCGAGGGCGCCCTCAACGGCGACAAGACCGAGTGGCACAGCACGTGGGCGCTCACCACGGCGACCGCCTATTCGGTGACGGCCACGGCCGTCGACGCGAACGGCCTCGAGACGTCGGTCACGAAGCACTTCAGGACGCTCGCGCCGACCGAGGACTTCCGCACGGTGATCTTCGAGGGCTATCACAAGACCTACGGCGTCGGGATGCCGATCATCCTCAACTTCGACCGGGACATCGAGGACAAGGCCGCGGTCGAGCGTTCGCTCACGCTGACCACGTCGAAGCCGGTCGTCGGGGCCTGGTACTGGGACGGCGACCGGACGCTGATGTTCCGGCCGCGGGGCTACTGGCCGGCCGACACGACCGTGAGCTTCGTGGGGCACCTCGACGGGGTTCGGAGCGGGCCGGGCGTGTTCGGCGTGCACACGCTGACGCAGCAGTTCCACATCGGGCGTTCGCTCATCGCTGTCGCGAGCACGCAGACGCACCACATGCAGGTGTACCTGGACAAGAAGCTCATGGGCGACTGGCCGATCTCGGCCGGGAAGCCGGGCGACGAGACGCCGATCGACACCTACCTCACGATCACCAAGGCGAACCCCGAGGAGATGATCGGCGAGGACTACGACATCATGGTTCCCTGGTCGGTGCGGTTCACCTGGTCGGGGAGCTTCGTCCACGCGGCCCCCTGGTCGGTCAGCGAGCAGGGCCGGATCAACGTCAGCCACGGATGCGTCAACCTTCCGCCGGACAAGGCGCAGGTCTACTACCAGCTCGAGGATCCGGGTGATCCGGTGACCGTCGTCGGGAGCATCAAGGCCGGCGAATGGGACAACGGCTGGACGATCTGGTTCCTGTCGTGGAAGGACCTGCTGGACGGCACGGGCACCGGCCAGGCCGTGAAGGCCGGCCCGCACGGGAGCCAGTTTGTGGCGCCGGGCTCGCTGCACCTCTCGCCGCTGAAGTCGCCGCTCCAAGGCCCGAAGGTCGGCAACTCCGACCCGGTGTCCGCGTAGCTCGCCCACCCCGGGGCCGAGGTCCATCGGGGACAATCACCGTCACCAGACGAATCGCCTCATCGCCGACCGACCAGGGGGACGACATGACCGGGAACGGAGCGGGAGACGGCCGCATTCTCGGCAGCCTGCGTGCGGCAGACGGCAAGGGCGTCGTG
>DATLUW010000627.1:0-7403 GCA_035577825.1 Actinomycetota bacterium
CCGTCCCCCACGCGAATGAGACGTCGGGGTAATCCGGCGCAATCTGCTGGACAGACCCGCCGTACTGCGACCCGTGCGCGATGACGAGGTCGTAGCCCTGCTTCGCGTAGTTGCGGATCGCGTTGGCTGCGTCGTCCACCACGAACAGGTTGTCGGACACGGCGACCTGCAGGTTCTCCGAGTCCTTCAGGCTGTTCACCGCGTCGACCATCGACTGCGTGAACGCGAGGTCGTTCGTGGCGGACGGGGCGACGATCGCGACCTTGAGCGGCGTGGCGGTCGTCCCGCTGGTCTGCGTGCCGCTCGTCTGCGTGCCGCTCGTCTGCGTGCCGCTCGTCTGTGTCCCCGTCGTCTGTGTCCCGGTGGTCTGCGTGCCCGTGGTCTGCGTGCCCGTGGTGGGGTTGGTCCCGCCATTGCTGCTGCACGCGACCCCGACGACCGCCAGGATGGCGGTGACCGCCAGGATCCTGGTCCATCTGAGTCGTACGTTCATCCGGTACTCCCCCTTTCGGGTTCCGTGCTCCCCTAGCACCGCTCCCGCCGCATCGCTCCCGCATGCGGACTTGCCGCTGCGCGACCCGAATCGCTCACCCCCCCCGCTCGTAGGGCTTGGCCAGCGCCGCCGGCTGGCGGAACCGCCGGGCCACGACCACGAGCGCGATCACGGTGATCACTGCGGGCGCCATCGACGCGAGGTCCGACAGGCTCGGCGGGATGATCCCGAGCGACTTCCACTGCAGGACGATGGCCGCGATCATTCCGTACAGCAGCGACCCGGCCAGCACCCCGTACGCGCGCCAGGCGCCGAAGTACACGAGCGCCACCGCGATGAACCCCTGCCCCTGGGTCAGGTTCTGCTGGAAGATCCCGAGCTCGAGCGCGAGCGACGCGCCGGCCAGCCCCGCGAGCGTGCTCCCCAGCAGCACCGTCGAGTACCGGATCCGGTTGACGCGGACGCCCAGGCTGTCCGCGGCCGCAGGGTTCTCGCCGACGGCCCGGATCTTCATGCCGTACGTCGTCCGGTTCACCATGAACGTGATGACCGGAACCAGCAGAAAGGCCAGGTACACGAGGGCGTTCGCCTGGAAGAACATCTTCCCGATCGTCGGGATGTCGCCGAGCCCGGGGATCTTCACGATCGGCAGCGTGTCGACCGGGATGGGCGTCCCGACCAGCTTCTGGAACAGCAGGTCACTCATCCCGAGCCCGAACAGGAACACCCCGATCCCGCTGATGCCCTGTTCGGCCTTGAGGGTCACGCTCACCACGGCGGTGATCAGGCCGAGCAGGCACCCGATTCCGATCCCGACGACGATCGAGAGCAGCAGCGAATGCGTCTGCAGCTGCGTGTAGTAGGCGCCGAACGCGCCCAGCAGCATGATCCCGTCCACGCCGAGGTTGAGGACGCCGCTTCGCTGGGACACGGACTCGCCCAGCGAAGCGAACAGGAACGGCGTGGACAGGCGGATGCCCGATGCCACGGTGGCCGTCAGCACGGAGAGCGTGAAGAACTGGTTCATTCGAGCTCCACCTCCGGGGCTGCAGGCGGATCGGCCCGGGCGGGCTCGGCGCCCGGCGTCGACAGGGGCCGGGCCGCCGGCCGCGGCCGAGCCTTGACCGGCGAGGCCGCCAGCACCTGCGTAAGCGGCCCGGCCGCGTCCAGGCGATCGCGCGAGCGCCGCCGGACGTACTCGATCGAGACGACGAACACGACGACGAGCCCGTTCAGCGCGACGATCAGCGCGGTGGGCACCTGCACGGCGATCTGCATCGTGTTGCCCCCCACCAGCAGACCGCCGAACACGAACGACGACAGGATCGTCCACAGCGGGTGGAGCCCGCCGAACAGCGCGGCCACGATCCCGTTGAACCCCGCCGACCCGGTGAACCCTGTCGCCGTCCCGTCGGTGACCATCCGGTGCGAGGCGCTCCCGAACACGAGGATCGCGCCGCCGAGCCCGCACAGGGCACCGGAGAGCGCCATCGCGAGCGTCATGGTCCGCTTGACCGGCATCCCGGCGTAGCTCGAGGCCTCGCGCGAGAGGCCGACGGCCCGAAGCCGGAACCCCAGCCCGGTCCGCCACAGCAGGACGTACGCCGCGACCGCCGCCAGCACGGCCACCACGACGCCGAGGTGCAGCTGGGTTCCGTGGATCAGGATCGGGAGGTCGGCGTTCGGCGACAGCCGGCGGGTCTGGGGGATGCGGGCGAACACGTCGGACTGGGTGTTGTCGATCAGCGGGTGGGCCAGCAGGAAGTTCATCAGCTGGACCGCGACGATGTTCAGCATGATCGTCGAGAGGATCTCGTTGACGTTCAGGTAGGCCTTCAGCGCGCCGGGGATCGCGCCCCACAGCGCGCCGCCCACCAGTCCGGCGAACAGCACGAGCGGGATGAGGACGGGACCCGGCAGCCCCGGCAGCGCGAGCGCGGTCACCGTGCCGGCGAGGCCGCCCATCACGAGCTGGCCCTCGCCGCCGATGTTCAGCATGTTGGCGCGGAACGCGATGCAGATGCCGGCGCCGACCAGCAGGATCGGCACCGACTTCACGGCGGTGTCGACCAGCCCGTCCAGGCTGCCGAACGCCCCCTGGAACAGCGCCTTGTAGCCCTGGAACGGGCTCGCGCCGAGGGCCCACAGCATGAACGCCCCGATGATCAGGGCGGCGAGCGCGGCGAGCGGCAGCGCCAGCCAGTTGACCCACCGCCGCCAGCCGGATCGACGAGCGGCGCGGCGGGGGGCATCCGGAGGCTCGCCGCCGGACGCGGGAGTTCCCGTTCGAACGCCGACAGCCACTTCGCCCGCTTCCATCTCCGTCCGTCCTTCGGATTCGACAGGCCTCTCGTCGAGCATGCGGGGGAGAGCCGTCGCGACGACCGGGGCGTTCGGCCTCCGCCGCGGGGGTCGCTCGTCCCGGGTCACAACCGGCCAACGGAGCCGGCACCGGGTTCCAGGGGTCGTTCACCTCGGTGCCCGTTGGATCACCGGGAGGGCGGGGCTCCGGCCCCGCCGTTCTACCTGCCTCCGGTACGGCCTCCCGCGCGGAAGGCCGCGATCTCCTTCGACTCGCCGGCGATCGCCGGGCCAAGGTCCGGCGGCAGGCGGTGGAACCCGCGGACGCGGACCTCGTCGCGCCCCCTGGCCCAGGTTCCGAGCGCGCGGCCGTCGTGTAGCACAACGGGGTGGAGCCACCCGCCACCGCGGTTGATCCGCTGCCAGTCTGTCGCTGATGCGATCAGATCCCGCTGCGTCCAGCCCAGCAGGAACTCGTCGAACGCGGGGAGCAGCCGGACGACGCCCTCGGGTTCGGCGGCACGCGTGCCTCGCAGCGACCACATCGGGCCGCGGTCGGTCGCGCGTTCGACGAGCCGTCGGTCGATCGCCCGCCACGCGCGCTTGGCGTCGCCCGCGCGGATGCCCGACCACGCGGCGAGATCGGCGGGCGTCGCGGGAGCATGGGCCCGGAGATACCGGACGGCGAGCTCGGCGAGCGCATCCTCGGGGGGGTTCGGCTTCGTTCGTCCGAGCCAGTCGCCGGTTCGGACGAAGGCCGGCTGATCGTCGCGGTCGGGGCCGTGGCAGGCGACGCCCCGCGCGCACGCCAGCCACACGAGGTGCGCGATCGCCTGGCCCTTCGTCCGGATCCCGCGGCGTTCGAGCCGTTCGGCGAGCTCGGCGCGGAGGAGCGGACCGTCCCGGTCGAGCTCGCTGCCGATGAGCCGGACGGCGCGTTCGACGTCGCCGGCCGGCACCCCCTCTTGGCGAAGCCGGCGGTGGGCGTTCGTGATGCGCGGCTCGGTCGTGAGCGGCACCAGCCAGCCGTGGTCCTCGGCCGCGACGAGGTGCAGCGTTCCCCGCATGGCCCAGCACAGGACGATCGAACGGTCGCGCGTTCGCGCCCGGTCGACTCGCGCGGGCGTGAGGGCTTCCGATCGGGCCCGGAGCGCCAGAGCCGCGGCGGAGAGCACCTGCGCCTGGACGCCGGCCAGGTGGCGAACCAGCGCCGAGGGGCTCGAGTGGCGTGGACGGTGCAGCAGCTGCGCCGCCACCCGGCGGCGACGGAGGCGCTCGTCCGTGAGCACGTCCGCGTCGGCCATGTCGCGCAGCGGCCGCCGGGCTAGGACGTCCGGACGCCCATGGTCATGGTGCCGACGTAGCCCTTCCCCTGCTTCGACACGTCCAGCGTGGACTCGCGGCCGCCGTTCCCGTAGATCGCGTCCTGGTCGTTCAGGGTGCGGGGACCCGGTCGGTCGTCGTACGGCGGAGCGGCGAACACGCGGTCCGTGAGGGCGTCGTGGAAATACAGCTGACCGGTGTGGACCACGTCGCCGCCCACGTGGACCTTCACGTGGATGTGAACGGTCCGGCCCGGATACCAGCCCGGGTAGATGGTGTCGAACGCGACCTTGCCGTTCACGTCGCTGACCTGCCCGCCCCGCAGGAACGTCGAGCTCGACGCGCCGCCGCCGAACCCCGAGTAGTCGCCGGCGGCGTCGGCCTGCCAGACCTCGACGGTGGCGTTCGGGATGGCCGCGCAGGTCGACGCGTCGGCCACGGTGAGGTCGAGTCGGAGCGCGGTGCCCGGGAGGCCCTCGGTCACGTCGCTCCTGAGAGCCTCGTCCGGCAGGTAGAAGGGGCCCTCGGTCTGTTCGGGCGTGAGCACGCAGGCCACGCCGTTCGCCGATCCGGTCGAGCCGCCGGCTCCGGTCGTCCCTGATCCGGTCGAACCACCGCCGGCCCCGGCTGCGGTGGTGGTTGGGGCGTCGACGGACGAACCGGTGGTGCAGGCGGCCGCGACGGCGGCCAGGCCTGCCGCGCCCATCAGGGCGATCGCGCGGCGGCGGGTGATGGCTCGTTCGTGTTCGGTCAGGGGAGGGCCTCCTCGCCCCTCCATCATGCGGCAGGCTGCGTCAGGTCGTACATGGAGCGCCGCCGACCGTCGTGGCGGTGAAGTTCGACCGGACGTCGTCGGCGGCTCGGAGGGCGCATCCGGCCCGAACGCGGATTTCCTACTCGAGAGTAGGATTCCGGCCGTGGCGAGGAAGCGGCGCGGGCCCGAGCGCGACCTGACACGCGTCCTCGCCGTGCTCGCCCGCGGCGTCCTCGGCCCGGGCTACACCGACGAGGTTCCCGGCCGGATGCGGGCCAAGCTCGAGGAATTCCCCGCGCCGGTCGCGAAGAAGCTGATCGGCGCCCTGGGGTCGCTCGACACGGCCGCCGGCTCGTTCGCTCTCACCGGCAGGCGCACGCCCGTGTCGAACATGGCCCCCGACCAGGCCGAACGCGTCCTCCAGACCTGGTCGCGAAGCCGAGTCGCCGCCAAGCGCCAGCTCGCGAAGGCAGTGATCGCGCTCGCGACGGCCGCGCTATACGGCTTCCCCGGCGACGAGTGGCCGCGCATCGGCTACCCCGGCCCGGTCGTGAAGGCCGACGCGGTCGACCCGCCGAAGCTGAACCTCGTCGAGATCACCGAACCCGAGGAGCTCCGCTGCGACGTGGTCGTCGTGGGCTCGGGCGCCGGCGGCGGCTGCGTGGCCGCCGGGCTCGCCGCGAAGGGCCTCGACGTGATCGTGCTCGAGAAGGGCGGGATGCGGACCGAGGACAGCTTCGACCACGCCGAGACGCCGGCAGTCTCCGACATGTATCTCTACGGCGGCGCGCTCGCGACGGTCGACCTCGGCGTGCTGATCATCGCGGGCTCGACGCTCGGCGGCGGCACGGCCGTCAACTACACGACGTCGTTCCACACGCCCGACTTCGTTCTGCGCGAGTGGGCCCGCCTGACCGGGATCGAGGCGTTCGTGAACGGCGAGTTCACGGAGTCGCTCGACGAGGCCGCGAAGCGCGTCAACGTGAACACCGACTCCGCGCACCCCGGCCGCCGCGACGAGCTCGTGGAGGAGGGCCTGCAGAAGCTGGGCTGGGACGTGGCGGTGCTCCCGCGCGCGGTTCGCGGGTGCACCCAGGACGACGAGTGCGGCTACTGCGGGTTCGGCTGCCGGGTGGGCGCCAAGCAGTCGACCTACCGGACGTACCTCCAGGACGCGGCCGCGGCCGGTGCCCGGATCCTCGTGCGCGCCGACGCTCGGAAGGTGTTCGTGCGCGACGGGAAGGCGCACGGCGTCGGCGCGTACGTGAACGGCCACCAGGTGCACGTCCGGGCGAGGGCCGTCGTGGCGGCCGGCGGCGCGATCGAGACGCCGGCGCTGCTGCTGCGCTCGGGACTCGACGGGGAGGTCGGCCGGCACCTCCACCTGCACCCGGGGTTCGCGACGTTCGGCGTGTTCGACGAGGAGGTCCGGATGTGGACCGGCACGATGCAGGCGCGGTACTCGCGCCAGCTGCGCGACCGCGACGGCGGCTACGGCCCGATCTTCGAGACGGTCCCGATCCATCCCGGGCTGGGGTCGGGCGCGATGCCGTGGGTGGGCTCGTCCCAGCACCGGGAGCTGATGGGGAACTTCGCCCGGATGGGGTTCTGCGCGGTGCTGCCTCGCGACCGGAGCGAGGGGCGGATCTCGCTGCACAAGGACGGCTCCCCGAAGGTGAAGTACCGACTGTCGGCCGGGGACGAGAAGCGCATCGTGGACGGGCTGATCGCGGCGGGGAAGGTGGTCGAGGCGGCAGGGGCACGCGAGCTGTTCACGCTGCACGCGCCGCCGCTCACGTACCGTCCGGGACCGGGCGCGCACGAGCGGTGGGCCGACGAGGTGCGGTCGAATGGCCTGCGGAACAGGGTCACCGGGGTCTCGTTCCACCAGATGGGGTCGTGCCGGATGGGCACCGACCGCGCGACCTCGGCGATCGGGCCGGACAACGAGACCCACGAGGTGAAGAACCTGTTCGTGGCCGATGCGTCGGCGTTCCCGACGGCGTCCGGGGTCAACCCGATGCTCACGGTCTACGGCTTCGCCAACCGCGCCGCGAAGAAGATCGCCGCCCGCATCGCCTGAGCGGCTCGCAAACCTCGACAGGGCGGCGCTCAACAGGGGCTGTTGCACTCCCCGGACCGGCGGACGCCCACGTTCGAACGTCGCATCCGGTGCCACCGGTCCTAAGCCGGTGGTCCCCGTCCTGCTTCACCCCACCACCGGGCGCGAGTGAACCCATCGGAAGTCGAACTCGACCCCGATGGCGGATGGGCTGGATCCCTCGCATCCCGATAGTGAGGTAGTCACCGGTACCTGGGTCGAGCGACAGGGAGCGAGCAGCGACCATGAAGGGAATCGAGGCCATCCGCGGCCGAACCGGCGAGGCCGCCGTCCCGCACGGGGTGCGCCGGGGTCCGGTGCGCCGGGCCGTCGCCACCTCGGTGGCGGGGCTGCTCGTCGCGATGGCGGGCCTTGCCGTCGCGGCCCCCCCGGCCAGCGCCGATGGCGCCTACGACCCCGCGGCGGACGTC
>DATLUW010000628.1:0-6164 GCA_035577825.1 Actinomycetota bacterium
GGCATCGAACCCATTCTACGAGCCCCCAAAGCCAATCCCGGTCGGACCGGCCGTCAGTTCCGCCAGCTGATGTTCGTCGAATACGGCAGCGGCTGCGCCGTCCGGGGGTCGCCGTTCAGCGTGTGCCACAGCTGCGACCACGATCGGTTCGGCGCGTTGCTGATTCCCCGGCAGCGATCGTGGCTGTCCCAGCACGACTGCAGCTGCGACATGGTGCCCGCGATGTCCATGCGTTCGCCGTGGGCCATGTACGAGTACAGGCTGAGCCGGTACCACTGCTCGGCGTTCGAGCCGGTGTTCGAATAGATCTCGGGGAGCGGCCGGGCGACGCCCGAACCCCACGCGGCGTACCAGACGTCCTCGATCGTCCAGTCGCCCTGGCAGAACCCGATCGGCGGGCAGTCCGCCGCGCCGCCGAAGTTGTAGTACGGCGTCGACGTCACCGCCCGGTAGCCGTTGATCCAGTGCCGGGTTGCCTCGGGCCCGCGCCAGCCGGGTTCGATGTCGTTGCCACCGGCCACGGTGACCAGACGGCCGAGCGCCCACCCGTGGAGCACGTGGTTCGCCCGGTTCACCATCGAGGCCCAGATCCGGCCGTGCCGGTTGGTGACCCCGGATCCGTAGTTGCTCGTCCCGACCGCGAGCGTCAGGTGGCCGTGCGTTCGGTGAAGGCAGGAAGCGAACCCCCTGCCGAACGAGACCGCCGCGACGCCGATCCTCCTCGAGCTGGCGAAGTGGCCGAACAGCGACGCACCGTATCGGCCGTGCCGATGCATCGGCGAGCCGTAGGCCAGCACCACCAGCGAATCGGTGCGCTCGTGGCCGTGGTGAACGCGACGCCCGAGCTCGCAGCCGAGCCGTTGCGTCCGGCGGGGGTCGACGGTGTGCATATAGCGGCTCAACGTCGACTCGGGCGGGGGGGCATCCCAGCTCGGGAGGTCCGGGCGGCCGTGCGGGCTCGTCGCGCGGCGATGCCCGCTGTGCCACCGCGAATGTGCGTGTTTCGCGCTCGTCCGCGCGGCAGTTTGCGTGTGCCGCGACGGCGCCGCCTCGGCCGTGGGGGCCGTCCCGGCGAGCTGTGCCGCGACCGCCAGGGCGATCGTCGCGACCCCCCAGGCCCGCAGTCGTCCCCGTTCCCAGGCCGTGCGGTGGCCCGGCTCCTTCATGCGGCAACCCCCCTTGCGTCGGTTCCGCGCCGTCGAAGTGCCGCGCACCTTCCCACAGGAACCAGGAGTCATCAACGATTTCAGGCCGAATTCGTTCACAAGAGTCCAGAAGGGCACGTTTCGAGCGGGAGGCTTCGCGCTGCTCAGCCTCGGCGCGGCGGCGAGCACTCGATCACGCCCGCCTCGGTCACCACCAGGTCGAGGCGCTCGTCGGCGGTTGTGGCCGGGACCTCGTCCACCACCTGCAGCGCGAACCCGATCGCGATCCGCGGCGCGCCGGCCGGCACTCGCCGCAGGTACCGGTCGAAGTACCCGCGCCCGTACCCGAGACGCCGCCCTGCCCGGTCGAACGCGAGGCCCGGCGCGAGGATCGCGTCCACCACCGCCGGGTCCGCCGCGTGGCGCGAGGCCGGCTCCACCGGTCCGTACGAGGTCGGGACCACGACGGCACCCGGCTCGACGATGCACGCTTCCATCTCCCCCTCCACCAGGAACGGCAGCAGCACCCGCTTCCCCATGTCCGCCAGCCCCTGGAGGACCCCGGCGGTCGCGACCTCCGATCCGAACGAGGCGAACGCCAGCACGTTCGACGCCGCCTCGACGTCCGGGAGGGCGAGCACGGCGGCATTCACGAGGGCCGACGCGGCCGCGCGTTCCCCGGGAGGCATCGAGTCCCGGAGCGCCCGCATGCGCGTCCGCATCCGGCGCTTGGCCGCGGCGACCGAACGGTTCGAAACCATGGACGGGCATGGTACGAGGGAGGCGGCCCATCCCGAACCCGGCTCACCGACGGCGCGAACGGGCACGACCAGCGCCCAGGGAAGGCTGAGCGGGCGCACACCGCAGGCGCGGTAGGCTGCGGGTCGGTCGACTACGGCGGGAGGCGTCGGGAGCCGATGAAGGGTGGCATGAAGGTCAGCAAGGCGGTGATCCCAGCGGCGGGGCTCGGGACGAGGTTCCTGCCCGCGACCAAGGCTCAGCCCAAGGAGATGCTGCCGGTCCTCGACACGCCGGCGATCCAGTACGTGGTGGGCGAGGCCGTCCGCGCCGGCATCCACGACATCCTGATCGTGACCGGCCGGGGCAAGCGAACCATCGAGGACCACTTCGACCGGGCGTTCGAGCTCGAGTACTACCTGCACCAGAAGGGCAAGCACGACCTGCTCGAGGAGCTGCAGACGGTCGGGGAGGGCGCGGCGATCCACTACATCCGCCAGCGCGACCCGCTGGGGCTCGGCAACGCCGTCGGAGTGGCGGAGCCGCACGTCGGCGGGGAGCCGTTCGCGGTGCTGCTCGGCGACGACATCATGGCGGAGTCGAACCCGCTCCTGCAGCAGATGCTCCGCGTCCACGAACGCTACGGCCGGAGCGTCATCGCCGCGATGGAGGTCCCCCGCGACGAGATCTCGCTGTACGGCTGCGTCCAGCCGGAGTTCGTGGAGGACAACCTCGCGCGGATCGTATCGATCGTGGAGAAGCCGAACCCGGCCGACGCCCCGTCGAACCTGGCGGCGATCGGCCGCTACGTCCTGACGCCGGAGATCTTCGATGCGCTCCGCGAGATCGAACCGGGCGTGGGCGGCGAGGTCCAGCTCACCGACGCGCTGAACCGCCTGGCGCAGGAGCAGGCCGTCTACGCGTACGTGTTCGACGGTGGGCGGTACGACGTCGGCAACAAGCTCGACTACCTCAAGGCGACGGTCGAGATCGCGGCCGACCGCGAGGACGTGGGCAAGGAGTTCCGGGAGTTCCTCGCGGACTTCGTCCAGCGCCGCAAGCTGCTGTAGCCGCTCCCAGCGGCTCCGCCCGCTCCCCGGTCGGATCCGAGACCTCGGCGGTGAACGCCGCCCGGAACAGCTCGCGGAGCTCCGTCGCGTAGCTCGGCGAGATGTGGTCGTTCTCCCGGTATGTCACCGTGTGACCGACGACGGTCGGGCACTGCCGCTCGAAGCAGAACCAGCCCCAGGTGTCGAGGAACGCCGCCCCGGCGCCGGTCGCTGCGAGCTGGGCGGCGCGGTACACGCCGATCTGCTCGGGGGTGAGCGTCCACGTGCACGACGCGAGCGTGGCCCCGTGGGCGAGCAGGCAGTCGACGGGCTGGAACTCCCGCGCCGGCGGATCCCCGATCACCACGACGTGTCGCGCGAACGGACGGACCGCCGCGACCAGCCCGGCGATGCCCTGGGCGGACAGCGCGATCCCGTCGGGTCCGAGGAACCGGAGCTCGCCTCCGATGAGGACGACGTCCGGCCGCAGCGTCCGCACCTGCTGCTCCGCCCAGCCGACGTACGCCTCGCATTCGCCGCCGGCGACGTAGGACGCAGGCCAGCACCCCATGTGGAGCAGGGGGACGACACTCCATCCCTCGCTCCTCGCCGTCCACGCGACGGCAGGGAGCCACTGCCGTGCATGCGAGTCGCCGATCAGGGCGATCGTTCCCGAAGAACCCCCGGCGAAGAGCGTGCACTTCGTCAGGTCGTCGGGGTCGCTCCGCATGCCCCAGCAGTCGGGGATCGGCGGGTAGCGGTCGTCCAGGAGCTCCCCGAGCGGCGGGATGAGCCGGGACGGGACCGGCGAGCCGTTCCGGGCTGCCTGCACCGCGGCCACTACGGCGGGGATCGCGGTTCGCGTCGGGTCCGCAGGGAGAGTGGGCGGCGCCCCCTGTGGGCCGGGGGTGGGGGCGTCCGCATGCAGGATCGGGGGCGGCTCTCTTCCGGTCGTGTCCGTCCGCGAGGTGGCAGCGATGGCGTGCAGGTTGAACGCGGCCACCGCCAGCACGAGACCCACCGACGTGCCCCACAGCACCGCGCTCGTACCGACCGGACGAGTGAGCCGTGTTCGCCGGACCGGGTTCTCGACCAGCCGGAAGCTGAGGATCGAGAGCAGGAACGCCCCGGCCACCAGGAGCAGGTTGACGTCGACGGGAAGGGCGCGGCCGGCGTACGCGGCAGCGATCAACAGGACGGGCCAATGCCACAGGTACAGCGCGTACGAGCGATCGCCGACGTAGCCGAGCGGCCGAATTCCCAGCAGACGCCCCACGCCCCATCGGGACTGCTCGTTTCCGATGCCGGCTGCGATGACGAGCGCGGCGCCGGTCGTCGGAACGAGCGCCGCCGAACCGGGGAACGCGGTTCCCTGGGAGAAGCGGGCAGCCGCGACCACGATGGCGACGAGCCCCGTCCACCCAAGGACCGCGCGGGTCCGATCCGGGAGGCGGGGCATCATCGAGGCCCCGATGGCGAGCGCCGCACCCATCGCGAGCTCCCAGATCCGGGTGAACGTGGAGAAGTAGGCGGCGCCCGCCGAGCGCCGGGTCTCGACGACGGACCAGGCCAGCGAGCCGAGGCCGACCAGGGCGATCGTGGCCGCCAGGCCGATCCTCGCGTTCCGGGAGACCCGTGCGGGCCCGGGTGCCGCGGTCCGGCTCGCCCGCCTGCGCCGGAGCCCGGCCGCGGCGAGGACGAGCGTCAGCAACAGCGGCCAGACCAGGTAGAACTGTTCCTCGACGGCGAGCGACCAGAAGTGCTGGACGGGCGACGGCGGCTGTCCCTGCGCGAAGTAGTCCGCGCCGCGGTGGGCGAGCTGGATGTTCGCGGCGAAGACCGCGGCCCACACGCTGTCCTGCACCGCCTCCTTGGCCCGCACGAAGTTCATCAGGTGGACGGCGGCGAAGTCGGTCACGACGAGCGTGAGCGCCGCGGCCGGGAGGATGCGCTTCGCGCGGCGCGCGTAGAACTCACGCAGCGAGACGTGGCCGCGCCGCTCCGCCCCGTCGAGGAGCAGCCGCGTGATCAGGAACCCGGACAGCACGAAGAAGACGTCCACGCCGACGTAGCCGCCCGGCACGAACGCGACGCCCGCGTGCCACAGCACGACGAGGACGACGGCCACCGCACGGAGTCCCTGGACGTCGTTCCGATGCTCGAGCGGCGCGCCGTGCGAACCGGGGGTCCGGTGGACGGGGGCCCGAACGGTTCCGGGAAGACGGTCGAAACCGGGCGATGGCGCCTGCGGGCGGGTTCGGTTGCGCTCCGAGGGCGCCGTCCACCCTCGGGCCGGCGAAGCCCTGCCCATTGTGAGCCTCCGTTCGCCCGTGCAGGCGGTCGGCTGGGTCGCCGCCCGGTGCTGCCGTCGACGCGATCGTATCCGGGTGCGAGCCGGCCGCCGCGCGGAGGGGAGCCGATACACTGCCGGGGATGTCCCAATCCGCGTCCCGTTCGCACCACGACCACGATCACGGCCCGGCCACCGGCCTCATGCCGGTCGAGGAGGCCCGCAATCGCATCCTCGCGGCCATCCAGCCGCTCGCCCCGATCGAGCTCCCGCTGCAGGAGGCCATCGGCTGCGTCGTGGCCGCCGACACCGTCTCCGACCTGCACCTGCCCGAGTTCTCGTCGTCGGCGATGGACGGCTACGCGGTGCGCTCGCACGACGTGGCCGGCGCCACCTCCGAGGAACCCGTCACGCTCCGTGTGGTCGGGCTCGCCCGGATCGGCCGGCGCCCCGACGCGACCGTCGGCGGCGGCGAGGCCATCCGCATCGACACGGGCGCGCCGGTGCCGGCCGGGGCGGACTGCATCGTGCCGATCGAGTACACGGAGGCCGCCGGCGAACGGGTTCGCGTTCGTCAGGCGTTCCCGGAGGGGCGGCATGTCCGCCCGGTCGGAGAGGACGTCAGGGCCGGCCAGGTGCTGGTCCCCGCCGGGCGTCGGCTCTCCGGCGCGGAACTCGGATTGCTGGCCATCAGCGGCCATCCCCAGGTCATGGCCCACCCCAGGCCGCGCGTGATCGTGATGTCGACCGGCGACGAGCTGGTCGAACCCTGGCAGCGGCCGGCGTTCGGACAGGTTCGCGACGCGAACGCGTTCACGATCTTCGGCGGCCTGCGCGACGCCGGCGCCGTGCCGTACCTTGCGGGCATCGTCCGCGACGAGCCCGAGGCGCTGAAGGAGACGATCCTGTCGCACCTCGTACAGGCCGACGCGTACATCTCCT
>DATLUW010000629.1:0-9140 GCA_035577825.1 Actinomycetota bacterium
CGAACTTCCAGACGATCTCCGGCCGCCTCGCCCGCCTCCGCGAGCTGCGCGAGATGGAGCGCTCGGGCGCGTTCGAGTACCTCCCGAAGAAGGAGGTCATCCGCCTCCGCACGGAGAAGGAGAAGCTCGAACGGAACCTCGGCGGCATCCAGGACCTCGAGCGCCTGCCGGACGCGATCTTCGTGATCGACACGAAGAAGGAGCACATCGCGGTGACCGAGGCCCGCAAGCTCGGCCTGCCGATCATCGCGATCGTCGACACGAACTGCGACCCCGACGAGATCGACTACGTCATCCCCGGGAACGACGACGCGATCCGGTCGGTGTCGCTGATCAGCCGCGTCCTGGCCGATGCCCTCGAGGAGGGCCGCGGCGAGGGCTGGGAGGAGTTCGCGACGCGCTCTGCCGGCCGCTCCGCCAACGGGAACGGCGACACGGCGTACACGGGCCCCATGACGTTCGAGCCGGACGCGCCGCTGCCGGCGAGCCGGGTGTTCGAACCCGACACGCCGTCGGGCGCCGAGCCCGCGGCTGCCCCTGCCGACGCCGAGCCCGCGTCCGCCGCCGAGTCGGCGCCGGACGCGGGAACCGCGGCGACCGCGGAGGCAACGCCGGCCGCGCCCGCCGCAGAAGCCGAGCCCGCGACCGCGGCGGCCGTCCCGGCGGTGTCCGAAGCTGGCGAGGTGACCCCCGAGCCCTGACCGTTGCCCGGCCGCCGGGCGGCCGGACCGAACGCGAACCGACGACCGATCGAACCGAAGCGAGTGTGAACAGCGAGATGGCAGACGAGAAGAACATCAGCGCCGCCCAGGTGAAGGCGCTCCGGGACGCGACGGGCGCCGGGATGATGGACTGCAAGAAGGCCCTGCAAGAGACCGCCGGCGACATGGAGAAGGCCACCGAGTGGCTCCGCCAGAAGGGCCTCGCCAGCGTCGGCAAGCGCGCCGGCCGCGAGGCGAACGAGGGCCGCGTGGAGTCCTACATCCACTTCAACGCCCGCGTGGGCGTCCTGGTCGAGGTGAACAGCGAGACCGACTTCGTGGCGAACACCGACGAGTTCAAGCAGCTGGCGAAGGACGTCGCGCTGCACATCGCGAGCTCGAATCCGCGCTGGCTCGCCCGCGACGACGTCCCCACGGACGTGGTGGACGCGGAGCAGCGTGTCTACGAGGGCCAGGCCCGGGAGCAGGGCCGCCCCGAGAACGTGCTCGAGCGGATCGTGCAGGGCAAGCTGGACGCGTTCTTCTCAGACAACGTGCTGCTCGACCAGCCGTTCGTGAAGGACGCCAAGGTCACCATCGCGCAGTTGGTGGACGAGGTGTCCGCTAAAGTCGGCGAGAAGCTCCAGGTCCGCAGGTTCGCCCGGTTCGAGCTGGGCAAGGAGGCCGAATGACCATCGCACCCCGACCGGGGGTCGCGCGCACGTGACGGAGGCGCCGGAGACGGCGGCCGACGCGCTGGGGACGCTCGCCTTCCGGCGGGTGCTGCTGAAGCTCTCCGGCGACGCGTTCAACACGGGCGACCCGCCGTACGGGATCTCGTCGAAGGCCACCGCCCACCTGGCCGACCAGCTCGTCGAGGTGACGAGCATGGGCGTGCAGATGGCGGTCGTCGTCGGCGGCGGAAACATCTGGCGGGGCCGCCAGGCGCCGAACATGGACCGGCAGCGGGCCGACTACATCGGCATGCTCGCCACCGTGATGAACGCGCTCGCGCTGCAGGACGCCCTGGAGCAGGCCGGGCTCCCGACCCGCGTGCAGACCGCGATCCAGATGGCGCAGATCGCCGAGCCGTACGTCCCGCTCCGCGCGATCCGCCACCTGGAGAAGGGCCGCGTCGTCATCTTCGCCGCGGGCCTCGGGGTGCCGTTCTTCTCGACGGACACCACGGCGGCCCAGCGCGCGCTCGAGATCAAGGCCGAGGCGATCCTCAAGGGCACCAAGGTCGACGGCGTGTACGACGCCGACCCCGTCCGGAACCCCGAGGCGCACAAGTTCGAGACGATCGAGTACACCGAGGTGCTGAACCGCGGCCTCCAGGTCATGGACGCCACGGCGATCGCGCTCTGCCGCGAGAACGGCCTGCCGATCCTGGTGTTCGACTTCCGCAAGGACGGGAACATCAAGCGGGCGCTGCTCGGCGAGCCGATCGGCACGCTGGTGCACGGAGCGGTGGCATGACGCCGGCTCGCGCCGCGTCCGGGGGAGGGGAGCGAAGGCCATGACCGTCGAGACGGCCCTCGAGGACGCGCGCAAGCGGATGCACGGCGCGATCGTGGTGCTCCAGGAGCAGTTCGGCGGCATCCGGACCGGCCGGGCGACCCCGGCGCTGCTGTCCCGGCTCACGTTCGAGTACTACGGGACGCAGCAGCCGCTCAAGGACATGGCCTCGATCTCGGTGCCCGAGCCGCGCCTGCTCGTGATCCAGCCGTTCGACAAGGGCGCGATCGGCGCGATGGAGAAGGCCATCCAGTCGTCCGATCTCGGGCTGCAGCCGTCGAACGACGGGAACGTCATCCGCCTGTCGTTCCCGCCGCTCACCGAGGAGCGCCGCCGGGAGCTCATCAAGGTCGTGAAGGAGCGCGCGGAGGAGGCCCGGGTGGCCGTTCGCAACGTCCGGCGCCACTCCAAGGAAGAGCTGGAGAAACTTGAGCACGACCATTCCATCTCGGAAGATGACCTCCGTCGTTCCGAGAAGGAACTGCAGAAGCTCACCGACCAGTTCGTCGCCGAGGTCGACGAGAACCTCGGCCACAAGGAGAAGGAACTCCTGGAGGTCTGACCCGAAGTGGCTGACGACGAGGGACAGGAACGCCGCAGCGAGGACCTCTTCGAGGACCTCGACAAGTTCTTCGCCCCGATCCAGGACGTGGACTGGCCGGAGGAGGGCGCACCCGCGCCGGAACCGGCTCCCCCTGCGCCTCCCGCGGAGGAGCCCGCGCCAACGGCCGATGCCCCCGCGGCCGCTCCGCCCGCCGAGCCCGGGGAGCCCATCAGGTGGGAGGACCCCGCGCCCGCCGCGGAGCCGACGCCCGCCGCCGCCGAGGCCGAACCGGCGGCCGCCGGGCCCGACACCGGCGGGTTCCGCGGCGTGGTCGAGCCCGAGCCGGAGGAGCCGTCCTCCGGCGGAGCCGAGGCAGCCGCCGCCGAGCCGCACGCCGCGGAGGCCGCCGCGGCGGGGTCGCCGGAGCCCTTCGACGACGACCTGTCGGAGCCCGAGCCGTTCGGCGCGGCCGCGCCGGTTTCAGGGTCGCTGCGGGAAGAGATGTTCGGGCCGCCCTCGGGCCCCCAGCCGGTCATCCGCCCGGGCTCCGAACCCGAGGCTGGCGCGCCTGCGGCCGCGTCGGCGGACATGTTCGGATCCGACGAGGGCGGCGACCAGGCCGACGACCTCCTGCCGCAGGGCTGGGCGAGCGGGCTGGACGAGGGAATCGACCTCGACGTGGAGGTGCCCCCCGCCGCCACTGCTGCTGCGGGCGCCGTCCCGTCGTCCATCGGCGAACCGACCGCCGAGATGAGCGGGGAGGACTGGGCCGAGCTCCAGACGGGCGCGAGGTCAGCGGAGGCCGATGCGCCGGCCCCGGGCGGAGCGGAGGGCGAGCCGTACTCGTACATGGAGCGGTTCCTGCCCGATCAGGAGGAGGCCGGCGTGCCGGAGTTCGGCTACGGCCCCGATCCGGGAACCGGCGCCGCGCCCTCGGGCGGCACCACCGGCATCGACTGGGACGAACCGGCTGCCTCCGGCGGGATCGCCTGGGACCAGCCGGCTGCCGCGTCCACGGAGATCGACTGGGACGCGCCCTCCGAGGCGGGCGCGGGGTCGTCGCTCGAGGACTCGGGCCCGATCTCGATCGACGACCTCCGCAAGGCGCCGGACGAGTATCGCGACCTGCCCGCGCCGCCTGACGACGATTCGGACATCTTCGGCGTCGGCGCCGGTGCGGCCGCAGGCGCAGCCGCGGCGGCGCCCGTTGGATCGCCGGGACCCCAGCCGGGGCTCGACGAGGGCCCGGAGTCCCCGGACGAGCTCGAGGCCGCGGCGGAGCACTTCGCCGCGTCGATCCGGGAGGAGGAGCCGCAGCTGGGAGCCCCGGCCGGAGCCGCCGCCGGCGCGGCCGCGTTCGACGAGGCCGGCCACCGCGAGCCCTACTCGGACCGCCCCGAGCCGCTGGTCTTCCCGGACGAGGACGACGAGGAGCCCGACGACCTGCTCTCGTTCGGCGAGCCGGAGGAGGAGGGCCCGCGGACCGTGAAGGTGACGGCCTCCGAGGGCGCCCCCAGCTGGCAGGAGCCCACGTCGGTCGAGGTCCCCGTCGAGGGCGAGCACGAACCGCCCCGCCCCAGCCGCAACCTCTCTGCGGCCATCATCACGGGCGTCGTCCTGGCAGTCGTGGCGCTGATCGCGCTCGCGGGTGGCAAGGTGTTCTTCGCGTTCGTCGCGGCAGCCGTGGTCCTGCTCGCGCAGCTCGAGCTGTACACGGCGATCCGCAGGCGCGGCTACCAGCCGGCCGTCCCGCTCGGCCTCGCGGTCGGGGGCCTGATCTGCGCGGGGGGCTACCTGAAGGGCGAGGGCGGCATCCTCGCGATGACGCTGGTCGGCGCCCTGTTCACTCCGCTGTGGTACATGGCGACTCCGGCGAAGCAGCGGAAGAACGTCGTGGCGAACATGGGCATGACGTTCGTCGGGATCCTCGCCGTGCCGTTCCTCGGCGGGTTCGCCATGGCGATCATCCACGAGTTCTCGCGGGCGTTCACGATCATGGTGCTGGCGCTGGCGTTCGGATTCGACATCGTGGCCTACGCGATCGGGACCCTCACCGGGAGCAAGCCGCTCGCGCCCACCATCAGCCCGAACAAGACCCGCGAGGGCGTGTACGGCGGATTCCTGGTGCTCGCCGTGCTCGGCTTCGTGGTCCTCGGGAACATCGATCCGCTCACGAGCGTGTGGCAGGGGTTGTTCGTCGGGATCGCGGCCGCGGCCGCCGCCACGCTCGGCGACCTCGCCGAGTCGCTCGCCAAGCGGGACCTCGGCGTGAAGGACATGGGGACGATCTTCCCCGGCCACGGCGGCGCGCTCGACCGGATCGACTCGGTGCTGTTCGTGGCGCCGGTCGTCTTCTACCTGGTGCGGATCCTGCTCTCGTAGCACACGGCCCGAACGCGTTCGGCGGCCAAGTTCCTAAGAATCGTCCAGCATCTGCGCCCGCGTTCCCGTCCTGCAGGCACGGCGGGAGTACCCTGGACGCATGAGGTCGCTCGCGATCCTCGGGTCCACCGGCTCGATCGGGACCCAGGCGCTCGATGTCGTCCGGCGCAAC
This sequence comes from Actinomycetota bacterium, assembly GCA_035577825.1. Classification (GTDB taxonomy): domain Bacteria; phylum Actinomycetota; class UBA4738; order UBA4738; family JACQTL01; genus DATBHM01. The sequence continues at coordinate 5,318 of DATLUW010000629.1, forward strand.
CCGGACCGGTTCCGCGTGGTCGCGCTCGCGGCCTCGACCAGCCACGAGCTCCTCGTGGGCCAGATCCGAGAGTTCCTCCCGCCGGTCGTCGCGGTCGCGGACGAGCAGTCGGCGGAGGAGCTGGCCGCGAAGCTCGCCGGCCTCCGCGCCGTCTACATCATGTCCGGCCCCGAGGCCGTCGAGACGCTGGCGCGCGAGTCCGAGGCCGACATGGTGCTGAACGCCATGGTCGGCGCGGCGGGCCTGGGCCCGACGCTGGCGGCGCTGCAGTCCGGCAAGTTCCTCGCCCTCGCGAACAAGGAGTCGCTGATCGTCGGAGGCGAGCTCGTGACGGACCTCGTGAAGGGCGAACCCGAACGCCTCGTCCCCGTCGACTCCGAGCACGCCGCGCTGGCCCAGTGCCTGCGGGGCGAGCGCCGCGACGACCTCCGCCGCGTGGTGATCACCGGGTCCGGCGGCCCGTTCCGCGGCTGGACCCGGGACGAGCTCGCCAAGGCCAGCGTGAAGGAGGCCCTCGCCCACCCGACGTGGTCGATGGGCCCCAAGATCACCATCGACTCGGCGACCCTCATGAACAAGGGCCTCGAGGTCATCGAGGCGCACTACCTGTTCGACCTCCCGTACTCGGCGATCGACGTGGTGATCCACCGCGAGTCGATCGTGCACGGGATGGCGGAGTTCGCCGACGGGTCGGTGATCGCGCAGATGGCCGCGCCGGACATGCGGCTGCCGATCCAGCTCGCCCTGGCGTGGCCGGAGCGGCTGCCGACTGGGATCCGGCCGATGCGGCTGGCGGACCCCGAGGGCGTGACGCGCCTGTCCTTCGAGCCCGTCGACCGTGAGGCGTTCCCGGCCCTCGACCTGGCCTACCGGGTCGGGCGGCTGGGCGCCACGTATCCCGCCGTGCTGAACGCGGCGAACGAGGTCGCCGTGATGGCGTTCCTCGACGGCAAGGTCCCGCTCACGCGGATCGGCGAGGTCGTGGCCGCCTGCGTGGACGAGCACGAGGCAGCCCCGGTCGTGTCGCTCGTGAGCCTGGAGCGCGCCGACGCGTGGGCCCGCCGCCGCGCCGCCGAGCTGCTGTCCGAGACGCCGGCCTGAGGTCCCCATGCCGACGACCACGAGGAACGCCTGATGTCCGGCACCGTCGGGATCGTCATCTTCGTCGTCTCGATCCTGCTCGTGATCCTCATCCACGAGGCGGCGCACTTCGGTGTCGCGAAGGCGTTCGGGATCAAGGTCGAGGAGTTCTTCGTCGGGTTCGGGCCGCGCCTGTACTCGCGGCAGAAGGGTGAGACCGAGTACGGCGTGAAGGCGTTCCCCCTCGGGGGCTACGTGAAGATCGCCGGGATGAACCCGTACGAGGAGATCAGCCCGGAGGACTACCCGCGGACCTACCCGGCCAAGCCGGCGTGGCAGCGCGCGTCCGTGATCGTGGCCGGGCCGATGACGCACTTCGTCATCGCGTTCCTGCTCTTCGCGGCCTTCTTCGCCTTCTTCGGCCAGCACAAGGTCGTGGCGCCGAAGATCGCGGCCGTCGACAACCGGGTCGCCGGGCAGGTCGCGCCCGCGAAGCTCGCCGGGCTGAAGGTCGGGGACGAGGTCGTCCGCATCGACGGGATCGTGAACCCCACCCGGAAGCAGTTCATGCTGTACATCCGGAACCACCCGAACGAGTCCATCCCGATCGTGGTCGACCGGAACGGGCAGCGGGTGGCCACCACCGTGACCCCGATCCCCAGCCTCAACTACCACTTCGCGCGGATCGGCATCCAGTCCGACGCTGGGCGGGTCCTGTTGTCGCAGAGCCGGGGGGTGTTCGGCTCGATCGCGGCCGCCGGCAGCCAGATCGCCGAGGTCACCAAGCAGACCGTGCTGTCGCTGGGGAAGGTGTTCGGGCCGCAGGGGATCGGGCGGATGTTCGACCTGGTGTTCGGCAACGCCCAGCGCAGCACCGGTGACGCGGTCGGGTCGGTCGGCGTGGCCAGCGCGGCCGGGCAGATCACGCAGGCGTTCGGGTTCGGGGCGCTGCTGTTCCTGCTGGCGGGTGTGAACGTGTTCGTCGGCATCCTGAACCTGCTGCCGATCCCGCCGTTCGACGGCGGCCACCTCGCCGTGGTGGCGTGGGAGAAGATCCGTGGCAAGAAGGTCGATGCCCGCAAGCTCGTGCCGGTGACGATGGTCGTGGTCGTGTTCCTCATGATCTGGTTCGTGGGGATCACGTACCTGGACATCTTCAAACCGGTCCACGTCGTCCCCTGATCCTTCGTGCCGTGGCCCGTCCGGGCGCGCGTTCGCACTGCTCGCGAGGCCCGGAGCGCGTATCGTGCCGACACAACAACTCCACAGCGCCGATGCGGCGCCTCGACGCCCCGGGGCTACGATGAGCGGAATGGAGAGCGCACGGACCGTCCTCGTCGTCGACGACGAGGAGGCGATCGCCGAGGCCGTCCGGGCCCGGCTGGCGAGCGAGGGATTTCGCGTCGTCGTCGCCGCCGACGGACCGCAGGCCATCGAGAAGCACCGCACCGAGCGTCCCGACCTCGTGGTGCTCGACCTCATGCTGCCCGGCATGGACGGGCTCGAGGTGTGCCAGGAGATCCAGAAGGACGAATGGGTCCCGGTGCTGATGCTCACGGCCCGCACGGAGGAGGCGGACAAGGTCGCCGGCTTCGCGGTCGGCGCCGACGACTACCTCACGAAGCCGTTCTCGCTCCGCGAGCTCGTGGTGCGCGTGAAGGCCATCCTCCGCCGCAAGGAGCGCATGCAGCAGTCGTCCGCGCACGAGCCGCTGCAGCGGGGCGGGCTCATGATCGACCCATCCCGGCGCCGGGTGGAGGTCGACGGCGAGGAGGTCGCGCTCACCCCGCTCGAGTTCGAGATCCTGTTCGCCCTGGCGCGCGACCCCGGCGTCGTGTACGCCCGCGAGCAGCTCATGGAGAAGGTCTGGGGCTACCGCGACTTCGCCGGCGGCCGGGTGGTCGACTCGCACGTCGCGCGCATCCGCCGCAAGCTCGGCGAGGACGGGAACGAGCCCCGGTTCATCCGGACCGTGCACGGCGTCGGGTACGCCTTCCGTGACGGGGACGGCCGGTGAGCAGAGCCCGTCGGCGGTTCCTCGACCGCCTCCCCAGCATCCGCGCGAAGCTGGGGTTCGTCATCGTCTTCGCGGTCGGCATGACCGTGGTGCTGGTGTACCTGCTGTTCGGCTACGCGCTCCGGGAGTCCGCGCGGGACCAGGGGCGCCTCGAGCTGCTCCGGGCGGCGCAGTCGCTCGCCGACGGAACCGCCGCGATGGGGAGCGACGGGCGCCTCGCCCTGCCGCACGCCGTCCTGCCGCTCTCGCTGGCGCCGGACGGTCATTTCTCGTCGGTGTTCGCCGGGGCGGTCTACCGCGTGCCGGACCCGCTCCCGCCGCGGTTCCTCGACGGCGGCGTCCACGTGGGCACCACGCGGGGCTGGGACTACGCGGCCGTCTCGCGGTTCGCGCACGGCCACCTGGTGGTCGTCGCGTACGCCGTCCGCCGCGCCCCGAACGAGGGCGTCCTCGGCAGCCTCGGCGCCACGCTGGGGTTCCTCCGGCGGTACGGCTGGCAGCTGCTGGTCGGCGGCGCGCTCGCGGCCGGGATCGCGCTGATCCTGGCCCGGTTCCTCGCCCGCGGGATGACCCAGCCGCTCCGCGAGATGGCCGGAGCCGCCGGGGAGATGGCCCGCGGGCAGTACGGCCGGCGGGTGACGACGGAGAGCCGCGACGAGGTCGGCCAGCTCGCGGCCGCGTTCAACCGCATGGCCGCCGAGCTCGAACAGGTCGAACGCCTCCGCC
>DATLUW010000630.1:0-2460 GCA_035577825.1 Actinomycetota bacterium
CGACGTGCCTGGTCCGGATCGTTCGTGATCAGCGTGCGCGGGATCTCCAGCCCGACCTCGGTCGCGACCGTGAGCTGGAACGGCTTGTGGTGCGCCACCTCGTCGAGCTCCGGGCGGTTCACCCAGGTCAGGTCGAGCGCCGCCCAGAGACCGGCGACGGCCTCGTGGCACTCCGTGTAGGCCCAGGACGCGACGTCGGCGGCGATCCCGTTGTGGAGCGTGAACGGCTGCGGGCGCCGCCACCATCCCGCCCGGCACCGGCGCAGGTCGACCCGCTGACCGTCGAACGCAAGCTCGAACGCGTGGTCCCCGCCGCCGAATCGCTCTGTGAGCGACGCGGCGGCGGGGAACGCGGAGGTGTCGACGAGCGTGGCGGGCTGGCCCCGGCGCTCGATCGCCCGGAGCACTCCTGCGGCGTGGTCGTCTGCCGCGTGGGAGACGACGAGGATCATGCCGTGCTCAGGCTCCTCCTCCCATGTCGACCATCGCCTGGTCGTATGCGGCAAGCACTTCGTTGCTCGCCTCCTCGAGGCGGGCGGCGTCCGCGTTTGCCTGTGCCGCACGGGCACGGGCGTCGGTCACTGCAGCCTCGAGGTCGAGGAGCTGGCGCTGGAGTGTTGCCAGGTACGACGCCGATTGGTCGGCAGCGTCCGTCCCGATCCCTCCGACGACGTGATGCGGAGTGGCGATCGCGAAGGGCTGGAGCGTCCCCGGCTGGATGACGTTTTCGATACCGGGCCTGACGATCGGGTCGAAAGATGCCTTGACCGGGCCAGGATCGCGTGGGCCCTTCGGATCGCGGACCGCCTTCACGACCACCTCGTCGTCGCGGATCTTCTTGAAGCGCGCGTCGTCGCGGACCTTCTTGATGTTGACGGGGTCGTCGACCACCTTCTTGATCGGCTCGCGCCACGGCTGCTTGACGATCACGGGGTGGCAGCCCGGGTACATGGACTGGACGGCGGCGATGTCGCCGGCAGAGAGTCCAGTTCGCTGCCCGATCTGGGCGTTCGGATCGGTCGGGGTGATCGTGTCCTGGCCGTCCTTCGTGAACGCGTTCCGCGGGTAGTGCATGATCGACCCGTAGTCGTACGCCCCCAGGTCGTCGCCGTCGGAAATGTGCTGGTTGAACTGGGCGGCCATCCCGGTCTGGATGTGCTCCCAGTGGATCGTGACGAAGAGGTCGCGGTCCTCCCGGCTCTGCTCGTGCCAGAGGCCGACCGTGTGGCCGATCTCATGGATCGCGTTGCCGGCCGTGCACCCGGTCCCGAGGCTGATCGTCTGCATTCCGCCCTGCATCCCGACCTGCGACCAGCAGCCGCCGGCGTCGGTAAAGCGGACGTAGTTCTGGTACTGCGCGGCATTCTGCGCCGTGCGTAACGGGAATGTGAAGGCCGTGTGCGCCTGCCAGTGGGCGATTGCATCCGTGACCCGCTGTTGGTTCGGAAGGTTCGGATCGATCTCGTACGGAATCTGGCAATTCGGCCACCGGTACTGGGAACCGGTGATGCCGACGCCGAAGGCGATGTTGGGTGCGCTGGAGATGCCGACGCCAAGGGCGAGCCCCGGTGCGGGGCCGGCTGCGAGCGCCTCCCGCGCCTGATCCGTCGCCTTGCTGATGTCTTCGACGGCGCCGAGGGAGATGTCGCCCTCGACGATGGCGATCCCGTCGACGTTGTAGTACGTGACCGACTTCGCGGTGAAGGTCGCGCCCGAGATGACCGCGACGCCCATCTCCGGTGAGCCGCCCTGCTCACCCCGCTGATTTCCTCCCTTGCCCGATGCCTGACTACGCGTGCGTGGCATTCGTCTTCCTCCTGCGATGAGAACGACCGGGACGGCAAGGCCCTCGCGCCCCTGCAGTTGGGACCGCGGATACGGGTGCGCTCGAACCTCTCGCGCCGTCAGCCGGTGGACGCATCGCTCTGTCGGTCTCGCGCGTCCGAGACAACCGGTTCCCACCGCCACGGCGCGGCGATGAACCCCCCTTTCTGACAGCGCGAATCTAAGACCGCAGCCCTGGGATGTCAAACCGGCGGACAACACGCTGCTCCGGCGTCCTCGGTGGTTCCTAATGTCATGCGGAACCCGAGCAAGGAGACCTGGACCGATGAGAAGACTCGCCCTCACCCTTGTGGTTGCCGCCGCCGTTGCGCTCGCTGTCCTGCTCACGACGGCGGCGACCGCGACCGAGCCCGTCCCGACCGTCGTGCGCGAGGTGCTCGCAAGTACCAGGGTGGCCGACCCGCCCGGGCACACGCTCGTCCTCATTCGGGTGACCGCGATGCCGGGAGCGCTCCTCGCCAAGCACCGCCATCCCGGAACGCAGAGCGTTTCCATCGTCTCCGGCAGCGTGAGGTACACGGTCTACAGGGGCAACGCCCGCATCTATCACGGTCCGGCCGATGCGGCGGCGAAGCCCGTCAGGGTGATCACGGCCGGCCACTCGGGAACGATTCG
>DATLUW010000631.1:0-2428 GCA_035577825.1 Actinomycetota bacterium
ATCTCGCCGCGCAGCAGGGCCAGGACGGCGAGCGTGCTCGCGGTCGCGTAACAGCCCGGGTTCGAGACCAGGCGGGCGGACCGGATATCGGCCGACGCGCCCGCCTCCGGCATCGAGTAACAGGCCGACGCCAGCAGGTCCGGCCGGGCATGGGTGAAGCCGTACCAGCGTGGATATTCATTCGCCGCAATCCGGAAGGCGCCCGAGAGGTCGACGACCCGGGCCCCCGCCTCGAGGGCGACGGGCGCGAGCGCCATCGACGCCTCCGCCGGCGTACACAGGAACACGATATTCAGACCCGCGAACGCGGCGGCGGTCGCCTCGTTCTGCGGGCGGACGACCAGCGCGCCGCCGGCGGTGGCGATGGGCAGATGGTCCGCCAGCGTGGTCCCTGCCCACTTGTCGCTGATGGCGAGGGCCAACGCGAGGCCCGGGTGCCCGGCGACGATGCGCGCCAGTTCCATGCCCGAATAACCGGAGACGCCGACGATGCCGACCGTGGCAACCGGGGTCTTATTCATGGCATGAATATTTATTCAGATCGACGGCTCGAGCAAGGGGAAACTCAAGTCGGCCCTTCACCCTAGCCTCTCCCCGCTTCGCGGGGCAAAAGGACCTGATTTGGATCCTCTCAGCGGCCGGTGTGGCCGAAGCCGCCGGCGCCGCGGGCACTGTCGGCGAGGGTTTCCGCTTCTTCCAGTTCGACCTGGACGACCGGCGCGATCACGAGCTGGGCGATGCGCTCGCCCGGGTTGACGACGAACGGCTCGCTGCCGAGATTTGCCAACAGGACCTGCACCTCGCCGCGGTAGTCGCTGTCGATCGTCCCGGGGGCGTTGGGCAGCGTGATGCCGAACTTGCGCGCCAGCCCGGACCGCGGGCGCACCTGCCCCTCGAAGCCGGGCGGAATCTCGAACGCCAGCCCGGTGGGCACGGCGGCGCGACCGCCCGGCGGGATCTCGATCGCCTCATCAGCCGCGGACGCGAGGTCCAGCCCCGCAGCCCCGGCGGACATGTAGCGCGGCACCAGCGCCCCCGGGCGCAGCTTCTGGAAGCGAACCCGGGGATTCATTGCCGGCAGATCGCGTCGGGCGACGCCGAGCTTTGCTTGGGGAGCCCATCGCGGGAGGGTTTGGGGACCCTCTCAGGGTCCCCATCATCATGACGCCGCGACGGCGCGGAAGTTGTGCACGACCTCCGGGTTCTCACCCAGCGTCGCGCGCCGCGAAAGGCGGATTTTGCCCGTGGCGCGGTCGATCGCGATGACTTTGACCAGCATCTCGTCGCCTTCCTTGCACACGTCCTCGACGCGGTTCACCCGCTTCGAATCGAGCTCGCTGATGTGCACGAGGCCGTCGGTGCCCGGCAGGATCTCGACGAACGCGCCGAACTCGGCCAGCCGCTTCACCACGCCCATGTAGTACTCGCCCACCTCCGGCTCCGTGGTCAGGCCCTTGATGATGTCGATGGCCTTCTTGACCGCGATGCCATCCGGCGACGCGATGTGGACCGTGCCGTCGTCCTCGACCTCGATGGCGACGCCCGTCTGCGCCGTGATGCCGCGGATGGTCTTGCCGCCCGGGCCGATGATCTCCCGGATCTGGTCCGGCTTGACCCGCAGCGTGTGGATGCGCGGCGCGTAGCGCGAAAGGTCGTCGCGGTGGGTCGCCAACGCCTCGGCCATCTTGCCCAGGATGTGGACGCGGGCGTCCTTCGCCTGGCGCAGCGCCGTCTCGAGGATCTCCCGGGTGAGTCCCTGGATCTTGATGTCCATCTGGACCGCCGTGATGCCGGCCTTCGACCCGCAGATCTTGAAGTCCATGTCGCCGAGGTGATCCTCGTCGCCGAGGATGTCCGACAGGACGGCGACGCGATCGCCCTCCTTGATGAGGCCCATCGCGATGCCCGCGACCGCCGTCTTGATCGGCACGCCCGCGTCCATCAGCGACAGCGTGCCGCCGCAGACCGACGCCATCGACGAGCTGCCGTTCGACTCGAGGATCTCCGACACGATGCGGATCGTGTAGGGAAAGTCCTTGTCGCTGGGCAGGATGCGCACCAGCGCGCGCTCGGCCAGGTGGCCGTGGCCGGTCTCGCGGCGGCTGGCGCCACGCAGCGGCTTGGTCTCGCCGGTCGAGAACGGCGGGAAGTTGTAGTGCAGCATGAAGCGCTTCTCGGATTCCCCTTCGAGCCAGTCGATCGTCTGCGCGTCCTCGGAGGTCCCGAGGGTGCAGGTGACGAGCGCCTGCGTCTCGCCGCGGGTGAACAGCGCCGACCCGTGCGTGCGCGGCAGGACCCCGACCTGGGGGGTGACCGGGCGCACCTGATCGGGAGCCCGGTCGTCGAAACGCCGGCGGTTGTGCAGCAGCTCGCGCCGGGCGATCCGCTTGTGCAGGTCGTTCCAGGCCGCGCTGGACTGCGCGCGGCG
>DATLUW010000632.1:0-10525 GCA_035577825.1 Actinomycetota bacterium
GCCGGTGTGGGTCCGCGACCCGTCCACCGGCTCCACCGAGCGGACCTTCACCTTCTCACCGATGTGGCGCCGATAGTCCTTCGGCTGCCGCAGCGGCCGCTCCACACCGGGCGAGCTCACCTCGAGGTCGTACCGCCCCGAGACGACGTCCTCCAGATCGAGCCGCCGGGAGATCCGGCCGCTGACCTCGGCGATCGTGTCGAGGTCGATGCCGCCGGGTGCGTCCCGGTCCACGGTGACCCGCAGGATCCTGCGCCCGTGCTCCCGGGTGAACGTGGCTTCGACCAGCTCGAGCCCAGCGGATTCGACCACGGGCCTCAGCACGGCCTCCACGTCCACTTGTCACCTCCCGAAAAAAAAGTGGGCGGCGAGCCCACTTCGGGTCCTGCACTCGATTCCTCGCCCAGTATAGCGACTGCATGCTCCGTTCGCCGTGATGGACAGTCCCGGAACCACCGCAATGGGCCATTGCGGGCCGATCGCGGGCCGAAGGCACAGCCGAACTGTCCCCGAGAGGCATCGCTCCCAGGGTTTGCGGAACGGCCGAAGCCGGACGTCCGGCTACCGCCAGGACGAGACCGCGTCCACCGCGCTGTTGTTCGTCAGGTTCGTCTGGTTGGCGCCGTTCGCGTCCATGACGTAGATCTCGTAGTTCCCGTCGCGGGTGGTCGAGAACGTGATCTGCGAGTCGTCCGGCGAGTAGAACGGCGTGGCGTCGGTGTTGGCGTCGGTCGTGAGGCGCGTCTGGTTGGCGCCGTTCGTGTCCATCGAGTAGACGTCACCGAGCCCGGTCCGGTTGGACCGGAACGCGATCTTCGTGCCGTCGTTCGACCAGGCCGGCTCGTCGTCGAGGGCGGTGCTGGTCGTGACCTGCGTCTGGGCGGTGCCGAACCAGTTCATGGTCCAGATGTCGTAGTTGCCGCCGCGGTTCGACGCGAACGCGATGTTCGTGCCGCACGCCGGGGCGTGGTCGGCGGCCGGGTCGATCGTGAGCTTCACCCGGTGCCCGCCGCGCGTGTTCATGTACCAGATGTTGTCGTTGCCGCCCTTGTTCGAACGGAACGCGAGCGCCGTGCCGTCCGGCTTCCAGCACGCGCCGCCCTCGGAGTGCGTGTTGCTCGAGAGGTTCTTCTGGCTGGAGCCGTCGGCCTTCATGAGCCACACCTGATCGGTACCGGTCCGGTCGGAGCGGAACGCGATCGAGGTGCCGTCGGGGCTGCACTTCGGCTGCGTGTCGTTGCCGGGGTCGGTGGTGAGCTGGGCGAGGTTCTGTCCGTCGGGGGTCATCGACCAGACGTCGAAGTTCCCGGACCGGTTCGACCCGAACAGGATCACGCCGGCGCACGAGGCCGAGGCGGCGTGGGCCGTCCCCATGGCCGGAATCACGAGCATGGCGATGGCGAGCGTGGCGACGAACAGGCGTCTCATGCGGTGGTTCCTCCCCCCGTGGTGGCCGCGGCGAGCGTACAACGGCCGCCTCCGGCGAGCCAGCCGTGGACGGTCTTCAGACGGCGCGGTGGCGCGAACCGGGCGCGGCCCAGTCGTCGTGGCGGTTCATCCGCTTGGCGAGCTCGTCTGAGTCCCAGCCGTCGTGGACGGTCGCGCCGAGCTCCTTCGCGGCGGCCTCGGCGGCCTCCTTCGTCGTCGTGACCATCCGCGTCCAGTCGCCGTCCGCGTCGATCAGCAGGAGGTCCCACGTGTCGAGGCCGATGTGCTGCACGACCCCGTCGACATCGCGGCCGGCGACGAACTTGCGGACGTCCTCGGGAATGCGCTCGCTCACTCCCCGAGCGTAGGTGCAGCCGACTCGGCCGGCAACCTTGCGGGCTCGCTGCCGTTCGGCGACGCCTCGTCCGGGTGGGGAACCCCGTCCAGCAGCTCGCCCGACTCCTGCCGGGCCACCGCGTTCGTGCCGACCGGGTCGGTGCCCGACGGCGGCGTGGGATCGGGTTCGAACGAGGCCGGGTCCTCCATGTAGGCCCGGAACGGCTTGATCAGCTGGCTGATGTGCCAGCCGTCCGCATACCGATGGTCGATGGTCGCCGTCAGCGAGATGACCGGCCGGATCACGACCTGCCCGTCGATCGCGAGCGGCTTGTCCTGGATCTCCCCCACCAGCACGAGCAGCGGCATCCCGTAGAACCGCGCCAGCGGCGCGAACCCCTGCGGGATCCCGAACATGCCGATCGAGGTGATCATCGCCGAGCCGAACGGCTGCTTCTTCACCCCGAGCGCCTTCACGTCCCTGTTGCGCGTGTTCGTGAGGTAGGCGCTGAACCGCATCGACGGCCGCAGGAGGCGCTTCGGCATGCGCGCGATGTTCTTCTTCGTCTTCGCGAACTCCTTGTCGTCGCCCTGCTTCATCTGCGTGGCGCGCTCGCGGAGCTCCTGGGCGATCTCGAACACCGACTTCTCGTCGCTCCGTTCGATCTTCACACCGGAAAGCTCCTTGCCGCCCTCGACCGCCGCGATGAAGAACACGTCGACGGTGTCGCGGGGGATGACCTTCGAGCCCTTGATGCGGACGTTGAAGTCCGGGACGTCCTTGAGGGCGTTCGCGACGGCGCGGCCGACGAGATGCGTCGGCGTCACCGGGTAGCCGGCGGCGCGGCCGCGTTCGATCAGCGCGAGGAGCGGGGTCGCGTCGAACTCCAGGATCCCGTACACCTGCGGGTCGTCGGGCGGCCCCCACATGGCCCCCGCGATCTTCCGCCACCCACCCAGCTTCGTCACCCGGCTCACCCCCGTCGGCTCGAACGCCTCCGTCGCCGACAGCGTGACAGTCGGGAGGCCGTTCCCGCAAGACGAGCTTGCGTCACGGCGCGGTGGCGAGAAGCTCGAGCGCAGCCTGCGACGCCGAGGCCAGCGGCGCCTGGGAGCGCTCGCCCGTGGCGCGGAGCTTGAGGTCGGCCAGGCCGGACTCGATCCCGCGCTTGCCGATCACGACCTGGACCGGGTAGCCGATGAGGTCGGCGTCGTTCAGCTTCACGCCCGCCCGGTCGTCCCGGTCGTCGAGCACGGCATCGCAGCCGGCTTCGCGAAGCTCCCCGTAGACGCGCTCGGCGGCCTCGACCACCGCCGGCTGGTCCATGTTCGTGGGGACGACCACGACCTCGTAGGGCGCGAGCGCCTTCGGCCACAGCAGCCCGGCGTCGTCGTGGTGCTGCTCGGCGGCCGCCGCGATGATGCGCGTCAGCCCGATGCCGTAGCACCCCATCTCGTAGTGCCGGGCCACGCCGCCCTCATCGAGGAAGGTCGCCTCGAGCGGCTTCGAGTACCGCGTCCCCAACTGGTAGATGTGCGAGGCGACGATCCCGCGGCTCTGCACCAGCGTGCTGCCGTCGCCGGTCGGACACGGGTCGCCCTCCCGGGCCTGCGAGAGGTCCTCCCACCGGTCGACGCGGAAGTCTCGGCCCTCGTTCGCGCCGGTCACGTGGGCGTCGACGCGGTTGGCGCCGGTCACCCAGTTCGAGCCGCCGCGCACCGAGTGGTCGGCGAGCACCGTGACGTCGGGGCCCATCACCTGCGGGCCGACGAACCCCATCGCGAACCCGCGCTTCGCGACCATCTGGTCGTCCATCAGCTCGGTCGGCGTCGGCCACATCGCCCGCCCGACCTTCTCGACGTTCACCTCGCGGTCGCCGCGGATCAACACGGCGAGCGTCCGCCCGCCGGCGTCGAACAGCATCGTCTTCAGCATCTCGGTGGCCGGCCGGCCGAGGAACGTCGACACCGCCTCGATCGTCGAGGCGCCCGGCGTGTCGACCTCGGTGAGCGGCTCGAGCTCGGTGTTCGGCGTGCGGGCCTCGGGCGCCACGACGACCGCCGCCTCGACGTCGGCCGCGTAGTCGCAGCTCGGGCAGTACAGGAACCAGTCCTCGCCGACCTCGGCCGCCGCGATGAACTCGTGGTTGATGCCGCCGCCGATCTGCCCCGGGTCGGCCTCGACCACGCGGTAGGAGAGCCCGCTGCGGTCGTGGATCTTCCGGTAGGCCTCCATCATCACGTCGTACGACGCCCGCATCCCGTCCTCGTCCCGGTCGAACGAGTACGCGTCCTTCATCAGGAACTCGCGGCCACGCAGCAAGCCGAACCGCGGCCGGAACTCGTCCCGGTACTTCCATTCGATCTGGTACAGGTTCACGGGCAGGTCGCGGTACGAGCCGAACTCCTGTGCGACGAGTGGAGTCACGACCTCCTCGTGGGTCGGCCCGAGCCCCATCTCGCGCCCGTGGCGGTCGATGACCTTGAACATCAGGTCGCCGTACGTCTCCCACCGGCCCGTCTGCTTCCACGGCTCCGAGGGGATCGGGATCGGCATGCGGATCTCCTGCGCGCCGGCGGCGTCCATCTCCTCCCGGATGATGGCCTCGACCTTCCGAACCGAGCGCCACCCGAGCGGCAGCATCGTGTAGATCCCCGACGCCACCTTCCGGATGAACGCGGCGCGGATCAGCAGCACGTGCGAGGCGACCTCGGCCTCGGCCGGCGCCTCCCGCAGGGTGCGCGCGAACAGCTTCGACATGCGCATGGGCCAGCAAGGATACCGAGGCGAGGGCGGCGTTCCCGGCGTCGTCAGGTCCGCAGGAACCTCGTGGCCCCGAACCGGCCGGTCTGACCGCTCCCGTACGCCGGACCGACGACCAGGATCCGACCGTTCGCCTGGATCGCGAGCGCGTCTCCTCTGGACCTGGTGAGGCCGGACACGGCGAGCCCCTGGTCGCCGAAGGCCGTGTCGGGTGCCCCGCTCGGCTGCATCCGCGCGACGGCGGCGGAGAAGGAGCTGGACGCGACTGGGGTCTCCGTGAGCGAGACCACCAGTCGGGTCCCGACCAGCCGGAGGTCGGTGGGGGTCTCGCTCCCTCCGAAGTCGTGTGCCACCAGGCCGCTCGCCCCGAACGTGTCGTCCTCCCGGCCGGTGGCGAGGAACCGGAACAGCCCGACGTCGTAGGGGAAGCTCCCCACGGCGGCGGCGACCATGTACTTCCCGGACGCGAGCTGCACGATGGCGTTCGCGTACGCGTTCCCGGGCGAGGTCGCGACCCAGGATCCATTCTCGCCGAACGACGTGTCCACCTCGCCCGCCTCGGTGAACTTCGTGACCATCGTCTTGTCCGTCGCTCCATTGGCGGCCCCCGCCGCGACGATCGAGCCGTCCGCCTGGACGAGAACGTCCCACGCCAGCGACGAGAGGCCGTTGACGTCCTCCGTCGCCATCCCGTCTCCACTGAACGAGTGGTCGAGGGCGCCACCCGGCTTCAGCCGGGCCAGGGCGACCATCGACTGGGAGGCCGGTCCCGCCTGCCCGGCCACCACGAGCTTGCCGCCGGGCGCCGTCTGGATGTCCCATGCCCGGTCGTGGCTCGGCGTGAAGTCGATGGTCACTTCCCCGTCGCCGCCTCCGAAGGTGGTGTCCAGGAAACCGGACCGTGTGTACCGCGCCACGGCCATCTGCCCGCTCGCGGAGCCGGCAGCAACGATCTTGTCGTTCCCGAGGACGACCAGGCCCCACAGCTCGTCGTCGGCGCCGGTCCAATTGGTCACGACCCGGCCCTGCTTGCCGAACGTCTGGTCGAGCGTCCCGTCCGGGAGGAAGCGGACGAGTGCCCAGGCCTCGTTGCCGCCGACCGGCGAGGTGTAGCCCCCCACCACGATCTTGCGGTCGGACTGGAGCGCCACGGTCTCCGCATAGGCACCCTGGTTGAACTTGGTGACGGCCATGCCGTCTCCGCTGAACGTCGGGTCGAGATCTCCCGGTGTCGCCCCCACCGGCCCGGCCGTCGAAGCCACGATCGCCGCGCCGACGACCACCGCGCCCAGTACGCGCCTGCCGTTCCACCCCATGGCACGCCCTCCCCGGATCGAAGTCGGGGAAAGCTGAGCACGTCGGGGCCCCGCGAGACAAGATGGCACGCCCGCGGAAGCGTTGAGGTCCCAGCTCCCCCCGGAGTCGATCCCGCTGGTCGCGGTCGTGGAGCGGCTCAGGTCGCCAGGAATCTCGCTACGGTGACCTTCTCGTGGGACGTGCGCCGGCGAACATGTGGTCGAGCCGGCCGTCGGGCCCCGGGCGGCGTTGCGCGCGGAAGTACGATCCGGCGAATGACGCTGACGCCGGCGCCTGCCCCTCCGCCCGAGCCGCTGCTGCCGGCGATGGCGTTCCGCCACGACTGGCGGGTCTACCAGCGCCAGATCCTCGAGGACTTCGCCGCCCGCGACCCGGCGAAGAAGCGCACGTTCCACGTGGTTGCGCCGCCGGGCGCGGGCAAGACGCTCGTGGGGCTCGAGATCATCCGGCGCGTCGGTCGGCCGGCCGTGACGTTCTCGCCCACCACGACCATCCAGGAACAGTGGCGCGACAAGGTGCGGCTGTTCCTGCCGGATCCGCCGCCGGGCGCCGCCGAGCCGGCCGCGCTCGCCGAGGTGTCGACCGACCCGCGTCGGCTGGGTGGGATCTCCTGCCTGACCTACCAGAGCCTCGCCACGCAGACGCAGGAGCGGGAGTTCCTCGACCGGGTCGGCCGGGCAGCGTGGGTCGAGGAGCTCGTCGACGGCGGGAAGACGCCCGAGGGCGCGGAGGCCTACCTCCGGGACCTCGAGGCGAAGGGCCACGCGCCGTACACCGAGGGCGTTCGGCGCCGGGCCGCCGCCCGCAAGCAGGCCCTGCTGGAGTCGGGCGAGGCGACCATCGAGCAGCTCCTCCACCCGAATGCGCTCGACCTCGTGGAACGCATCGTCGCTCTCGACGTGGGCGTGATCGTCCTCGACGAGGCCCACCACCTCCTCGATTACTGGGCGATGATTCTGGCCCGCTTGATCTCGCGGCTGCCGACGGCCGTGGTGGTGGGGATGACGGCGACCCCGCCCGCGTCCGCCGACGGCGACGAGCTCGACAACTACCTCGCGCTGGTCGACGGCATCGACTTCGAGGTCCCGACGCCGGCGGTGGTCCGCAGTGGGAACCTGGCGCCGTACCAGGACCTCGTGCTCATCACGGCGCCCACGGCGCTGGAGACGTCGTTCCTCGAGTCGCAGCACCAGCTGCTGGAACAGGCGTTCGCCCGGGCGTTCGACGACCCCCGGTTCCCCGGATTCGTCGAGGCCACGGTGAACCGGCCGGACGGGTCTCGGACGTGGCAGGACCTGCTCGGTGAGGAGTTCGAGACCGCGGCGGCGGGCGTTCGATATCTCCTCGAACGGGGCGTGACGCTGGCCGCCGACGTCGAGACCGTGCCGGAGATGACCGGCCCGATGACGACGGGCGATCGCGGCGCGCTCGTCCGCGCGTGGTGCCTGGGGTTGCTGCGGCTGTCGAAGGACCCGGCCGACGAGCAGGCGCTCGCCGACCTCAAGGCGGCACTCCGGACGCTGGGGCTCTCGATGACCGAGACCGGCTGGCGACGGACGACCTCGCCGACCGACCGCGTCCTGGCCTACTCGCGGAGCAAGACCGAAGGCGCGGTGCGGATCCTCGCGGAGGAGGCCGCGGCCATGGGCGACCGGCTCCGGGCCGTCGTGCTGACCGACTTCGAACGGTCCTCCCCCACCGCGCTGCGGCGCCTCGAGGGCGTGCTCGACCAGGAGTCGGGCGGCGCCGTCCAGGCCGTTCGCGGGCTCGTGGCCGATCCGCGGACTGCCGCGCTCGACCCGGTGATGGTGACCGGACACACCGTGCTGGCCGACGCAGGTGCTGCCGCCGCGTTCCTGCAGGACGCCACGGAGTGGTTCGCCGGGAGCGGCCTGACGGCGAACCTCCGCACGACCGACGCGGGAAACGGCCTCGTCGAGATGGACGCCGACGGGGCGGACTGGGAGCCCCGCCACTACGTCGCCTGGGTGACGAACATGTTCGAGCGCGGCCGCACGAGGTGCATCGTGGGGACCCGCGGCCTGCTCGCCGAGGGCTGGGACTCGCTCTCGCTGAACACGCTCGTCGACCTCACCACGGCGGGGACGTTCGCCAGCGTGAACCAGATCCGGGGCCGGACGATCCGGCTCGACCCTGGATGGCCGCGCAAGGTCGCCGACAACTGGGACGTCGTCTGCCTCGACGCGACGCGCCCGGAGGGGCGCGAGGACTTCGACCGGTTCCTCGGCAAGCACCGGCACGTGTGGGGACTCGCGCCCAACGGCCGGATCGTGAAGGGCGCCGGCCACGTCGACCCGCGGCTGCAGCTCGTCGACCAGCGGCCGACGGCGAAGCTCCAGGTCGAGATGGTCAACCGTCGCTCGCTGCAGCGGGCGCAGCACCGCGACGAGGCGTACGACGCGTGGGGCATCGGGTCGCCGTTCGAGAACTTCGAGTTCCGGGGCACGGTGCTCGCCGGTCCGCCGGCGCAGCTCCGGACCGCCGCCACCTACCGGAGCTCGCTCCGCGCCCTGATCAATCTCATCCTGTTCAACCTGCTGGAGGGCGTGATCCTGCTCGGGTACGTCGTGCCCCAAGCCAAGATCGCCGGGATGTCGAACGGCATGGCGGCCCTGCTCGGGCTCGGTGTGCTGGCGCTGTCGATCGGCGTCTCGATCCCGTTCGCGGTGCGGTTCGTGCGGCGGTCGTTCGTCGAGCTGCCCGTGACGGCGTACTTGGCCGACTTCGCGCACGCGATCGCCGACGCGCTGTCGACCACCGGGGTCGCGGCCGCCGCGCCCGACCGCGTCCGCGTGGCCGAGGGGCTCGACGGCACGTACGACATCCACCTCGATACGCCCGACCATGCGGCGGCCGACGCGTTCTCCGAGGCGTTCGACGACCTGTTCCAGCCGATCGTCGACCAGCGCTACCTGATCGAACGCGAGGAGCTCGCGAAGTCGGGGTTCCTGTACCGGCCGCTCTGGCTGGTGCTCCGGTGGCTGCTCCGGCGTAAGCGACACGGCCGGCCCGTGTATCACCCGGTCCCGTCGGCGTTCGCGCGCAAGCGCGAGCTGGCGGACGCCTTTGCGGTGTCGTGGTCGAGATGGGTCGGCGGCAGCCGGCTCGTCTACACGCGCAACACCGACGGCGCAGCGATCCTGCTCCGCGAACGCGCCGCCGCCCGGGCCGACGTGGCCAGCGACCAGGTCGACGAGTGGCGCTGACCCCGGGCTGCGCCCAGTCCGCCAGGTACCGGGCCGCGCCGGCGTTGCCGTCCGCGCCGTGGTCCACCGACACGGCCGCCACGATCCCCCGATAGGCGCAGTTCCTCGATCATCCCGCAGTCGCCGACGAACGCGTCGACCACCTGCCGTTCGTCACGAAAGCGAGGTCGACGCCGCCGTGGGGGCCGAAGCGCGCGAGCGCCGCGTCGAACCGCGAGGGCGGCGTCTCGCCGCCGGCCACGATCTTCCCGGACGCCTGCACGGCCACGGCGGTCAGGAAGTCGTTCGCGGGCCCGAAGTTGATCGTCTGCCGCCCGTCGCCGGAGAGGTCGTCGTCGAGGGTCCCATCCGACGTGACCCGGACAGCCCCGCCACCGCCGCCGAACGTGTCGTCGAGGACCCCCGAGGGCGTGGCCGGTCAGGCGTCGACGGCGGCGGGTTCGGGGGCCGCTTCGGCCTCGGCGGCGCGTTCGTCGGCCATCTTGCGGGCCTCGGCGACCAGGACCTCGACGATCTCCGACTCGGGGATGCGGCGGGCCTGGACCTCGCCGTTCACGATCAGCTGGCCATAGCCCTTGCCGGCGGCGATGCCGAGGTCGGCTTCGCGGGCCTCGCCGGGGCCGTTCACCACGCAGCCCATCACGGCCACGCGGATCGGCGCCTTGAGGCCCGAGCGCTCCAGCCCCTCGTTCACCTTCTTCGTGAGGCCGAGCACGTCGACCTCCGCCCGGCCGCACGACGGGCAGGCCACGAGGTCGAGCCCGCGCTTCTTCAGCCCGAGCGACTGGAGGATCCAGTTCCCGACCTTGACCTCCTCGACGGGGTCGTCGGTCAGGGACACGCGGATGGTGTCGCCGATTCCCTCCGACAGCAGGGTGCCGATCCCGACCGCCGACTTCACGCCGCCGGACGGCATCGGTCCGGCCTCGGTCACGCCGAGGTGGAGCGGGTAGTCGCAGGCCTCGGCGAGCATGCGGTAGGCCTCGATCATCTCGCGGACGTTCGAGTGCTTCACCGAGATCTTGATGTCGGTGAAGTCCTCGTCCTCGAGCAGGTGGATCTCGGTCAGCGCGGACTCCACGAGTGCCTCCGGCGTGGGGCGCCCGTGCTTGGCGAGCAGCGACGGTTCGAGCGAGCCGGCGTTCACGCCGATACGGATCGGGACGCCGCGGGCCTTCGCCTCGCGGGCAATCAGGCGGACCTTGTCCGGGAACTTGATGTTGCCCGGGTTGATCCGCAGGCCGTGGATCCCCGCCTCGAGCGCGGCCATCGCGTACTTCCACTGGAAGTGGATGTCGGCGATCACCGGAACCGTCGACTTCGCCGCGATCGCCTTCAGCGCCTCGGCGTCCTCCCAGTGGGGAACCGCAACGCGCACGATGTCCACGCCGGTTGCCACCAGCGAGGCGATCTGCTGGAGCGTCGCATTGATGTCGTGGGTCTTGGTGGTGGT
>DATLUW010000633.1:0-3454 GCA_035577825.1 Actinomycetota bacterium
CCTCGATATGTGCTCGCTTACGGACGAGATCTGCGACGATGATGACCCGTGCATCACTCGATCCGATTTTCCTACAGAAAATGCGGAAAAGGTTCCGTGGCGATCGCCCACCTGACGAGAGAGCGTGTGAGTATTCCAAATCGTGCATTGATATGCGAGCGGATGAAGTACTCATTTCGGCAATGTCGGATGCCTCCCGGGACCCAGCATTGCGCTCCGGGAGACGAGATCCGGTCAGGTGCTGGAGGCCATGTAGGCGGCGAGGATGTAGTCCGGCTCGCGGTCCGGGTTCTGGCGGGCCGCCCGGACGACGACGTCCAGGGTCTGATCGGAGAAACCAGTAAACGGACGCACGTATCAGCCGCGGCCGTTGCCCCTCTTAGCAAGAGGTGCCCTTGGTCCGACGGAGGAGAGTGCGGTGCAGAAGCAGCAGCTGGGTGCGTCCGACGACGACAGTCGCCGTGACCCGAGGAGTGCGGTGCAGAAGAGCGGCGAGCCTGGGGACACCACGACAACGGTGCCGCCGGTGGTCGCCGGCAAGGCGGTCAAGGAGTGGTCGTTCACTGAGCTGCATGGTGATGCCCTGGACCAGGTTGAGGTCGACTCGGGCATCCAGGTCGGTGGCCTGCTGAACGAGATCCACGATTACGGGCCGACCTTCCGCGACAGCGACGTGTTCTTTCCTGACAAGACGTCGCGGCCGCCCGACGGCATCGCGACCGGCCAGATCACCTCGTTCGAGAACGACGTCACGTACTGGGTCGGTGCCGAGGCGCCGGCCGGGGACGCCACGCAGCCGGACGCCCCGATCGGGAGCATTTCGCAGCTGCGGCTCACGCAGTCGTTCATCAAGCGCACTGACGACGCGTCGCTGTCCTTCACGCTGTCCGCGGCGTTCATCGAGACCACCGACCTCAACGCTGTGCTCGCGCGGGAGTGCCCGCCGGTGCACCGCTACGGGCTGCTCTGCGACCTCATCAAGGGCGAGCTGTTCCTGGACGTCGCGGCCTTCACCGTCCCCCCGGCGCCGGACATCATCCCGTTCAACGTCTTCTTCCAGGTCGCCGGGCGCGCGAGGGTCAACGGGTATGCGGAGAACTGGAGCAGCGACGCCTGGAGCACCCACTATTCCCGGCGCCGGCTATGGACAGTCGAGGACTTCGATTTCGTGATCGACGAGCTCGACGGTGCTCCCGAGAGCCTGGTCCTCATGATCCTCCGCCGGTCTCGCACGTTCGACGTCGACCTCTCCTCGGTCGCCGTCGGGCAGGCGTTCACGCTGCGGACGTCCGCCATCGCGACCGCGTACAACCGCATCGCCGGCCCTCCGAGCGAATTCGGCTCCTCGGCGACGGCGTTCCTGCGTGACCCGCATGGCATCGGCGGCACCGTCATCACGTTTAGCGGGCTGGAAGAGACCGATGTCATCAGCCTCGATGCTCCGCCCGAGTCGCCGGTCGAGCCCGTGCCGTGCCAGCCGGAGTCCACCGGTGACGCCGGAGCCCTGCAGTTCAGCGCCGACAGCTACATCGTCGGCGAGTCCGACCAGACCCTGCCGGTCCGGGTGGTTCGCACCGGCGGTAGCAGCGGCGCGGTAACGGCCACCATCACGACGAGCGACGGCACCGCCGTCGCCGGCACCGACTACGTCGCGCTCAACGGCAGCGTCTTCTTCGAGGACGGTGACGACGAGTCGCGCGCCGTCGAGATCACGGTGCTGCCCGACCGGATCGTCGGTCAGGACGACCGCACGCTCACGATCACCCTCAGCGACCCGGGCGGATGCGCGACGCTGGGATCGCCGACGACCGCCGAGCTCAGGATCCGCGACGACGACCCCGCACCGATCCCGGTGCAGCCGTTCGGTCTCGACCCGACGTTCGGCACCGGCGGCAAGGCGACGACGACCGAAGTCGGCGGCGACCGCTCGTCCATGGCGCTGACGCCGGACGGCGCGATCGTCATGGCCGGCGGGACGTTCTCCGCCTTCGTCATGGCGCGTTTCACCGCGGACGGGGACCTCGACACCGGATTCGGCGACCAGGGAACGGTCTCCACGGTCGTCGGCGACACTCCCTCCCAGCAAGAGTCTCTCGGCGTCGCGATCCAGGCCGACGGGAAGATCGTCCTCGCCGGCTACACCGGCAACGACGACGTAACAGTCGCCCGGTTCCTTCCTGACGGTCAGCTGGACGAGTCCTTCGGAACCGCGGGCGCCGTCATCGGCATCGCCACCGGGCAGGCCCTGGACGTCGCCGTCCAGCCTGACGGCCGGATCGTCATCGCGGGCATCGCAGACGTGGATCGCGACGACGACTTCGGTGACCTGTTCGTCGCTCGCCTGCTCGAGGACGGCAGCCCGGACCTGAGCTTCAACCTCACCAGCCAGGTGTTCACCGATGTCCTGGCTCAGGCCAACCAGGCGCAGAACGTCCGCATCCAGCCCGACGGCATGATCGTCGTCAGCGGCTCCAGCCCCAACCCCACCAGCAATGGCGTCGGCATCGACGACCACACCGACCTAGCTCGCTATCAGCCCGGTGGGCTGGTTGACCCGGACTTCGGGGACGGCGGCACGGTGCACCTCGACGCGTTCGTCGGCGCGGGGCTGGCGATCCAGCCGGACGGGCGCCTGGTCCTCGTCGGCACGGTGGACACCACGCCGCCCACCTCGCCACCCGGCACCTTCACCGACATCGCAGTCATGCGCCTGAACCCCGACGGCATTCCGGACGAGAGCTTCGGTGAGCACGGCGGCGTCCACTTCTCGGCCTCGGCATTGACGTCTTCGTTCGGCCCGGGGCGCGACACCGGCCACGACGTCGCGCTGCAGGCCGACGGGCGGATCGTCGTCGTGGGAAACACCAGTCCCCTCAACGCCGACTTCGCGGTCGCCCGCCTGCTGCCCGACGGGACTCTCGACACCGAGTTCACCGACACCGGCGTCATGAGCATCGGCTTCTCCCACCTCACCGACATTGCCGAGAACGTTGCCATCACTCCCGACGGGAAGATCGTGGTCTCCGGCCAGGCGCGCGGCACCCGAGACGGCTACGGCGTCGTCCGCCTCGCACCCGTCGTCCCCTCGTCCTGAGCCCAGAACGCGATCGAGGCGGTCAAGAGAGAGGGCCCAGCGGGCGCGGTTGACGATCAAAGCTGAGCGCCGCTTGATAGCCAAACCAAAGGAGAACAGCGGGGCCAGTCGAGGTTACTACGGCCACCCAAGGCCGCTTTAAAAGACAGGCTTGACAAACATAGGAGCATCGATCTGGCTTTATGCGTCTACCTGAGTGGTTGCGCAGCAATTGCCGCTACGACGTAAGAACACTGGCCGAATCGTGAGAAGATTATGAATTCCTGTGCATATATGCGTCCAGGCGGAACGCCCTCAATTCGGCAATATCGGACGCCTCCCGCAGTTGCGAGTCGCGGGAGGCGCAGGCTAGATCACGTG
>DATLUW010000634.1:0-2829 GCA_035577825.1 Actinomycetota bacterium
ACCTGCAGCAGCGTCGTCTTGCCGGCGCCGTTCTCCCCGACGAGCGCGACGGCCTCGCCTGCGGCGACCTCGAGCGCGGCGTCCTCCAGCACGATCTTGTGGCCGAACCGCTTGTGGACGCGGTGCGCGGCCAGCATGGGGTGAGCAGCGGGGGGCGCCATTCGAGCCCCGACTGTAGGGGAAGGCATCCGTCTCGGGGAGGCCGTCGGCGGGCCTTGACACGCCGGATGAAGGACGTGCAGCGTCGCCGGAATCGCCCGATTGGTCCGAGATAAGGTTCGTGGAGTACGGTCGAGATGCTGGCCTACGACCAGCCGGCCGGCCAGCTCTACGCCGCGGAGGATCTGGGGCTGTTCTTCCTGAAGAACGGCAGGAAGAACTGGTCGCGCCTCGGCACGGGGCTGCCGCTGGCCCCGATCATGGACGTCCAGGTCTCGGGCGACGGCCACACGATCTTCGCGGCCACGTTCGGCCGGAGCGTCTGGCAGCTCTCGATGTAGCGCGCGACGCAGGGGGCCGCGGGACGAACGTCCGGGGCGGTCAGGCCACGTCCCGGGCGTTCGGGCGGAAGTCGCGCCCGGTCTCGCCCTCGCCCTCGATGCCCCAGCTCACGATGCGCGCCGGCCGGATTCGGATGAACTCCGGCGCGAAGTTCGGGAACCGTGGGTTGATCGACTCGCCGCCCGTGTCGTGCGCCTCGGCCGTGCCCCGGATCTCGACCGCCCGGGCGGATTTCCCCGTGCTCTCGTCGACGAGGAACGCCACGCGCGGGTTGGCCTGCACGTCGCGCCACTTCTTCCCCGCACCGAACGCGATCCCGCCGACGTCGATCGCGTCCTCGTCGGCGTTGTAGACGTAGGTCACCGGGATCACGTGGGGCTGCCCGTCCGCCCCGGCGGTGGCCAGCCGCCCAAGCCGCTGGCTCCGCAGGTACTCGATCTCGTCTGACGTGAACTCGCTCATGCGAACACCTCCGACGCATCGTGGACCGCGTCTGCTCTGCCGGTACGTACCCATCCGGAGTGCGTCGGATGCCCGGCGACCTCGAGCGGAACCGTCGGGGGTCGCCGGGTGCGACGCCCGGATAGCCTGGGCCTCCGAAAAGGGAGGGATGTCGTTCGTGGCGAGCAACATGACCACCATCGGGTTCGAGGCGACGACGATGGAGGACTTCGAGGCGCTCGCGGAGCGGGTGCGCCGCGAGGGTCGGGCCGTCCCCGCGCCGCACGGCGGCTACCGCGTGTGGCCGGACGGGCCCGAGCAGGTCTGGGTCTCGCTGCGGGCGGACGGCCGCGTGGCCGGCCTCAACCCGCACTTCGAGGGGACGGCCAGGATTCGAGTCGCGGTCGTCGCCGTCACCCGGGACGAGCGGTTCCCGATGGACGGATCGGTCTCTGCGTGGGCCGACCCGGACAGCAACGAACCCGAGTCCGGCCAGTACCCGTTCCGCGTGGACCTGCCCGACTTCGACGCCGCCGTCGACGGGCTCGAGCTGCCGTGGTTCGGCGAGCTGCAGGTGGCCATGTTCGCCCGGGGGCTCACGTGCTGGCCGGACGACGCGGCCTACGAGGCCGCCGAGCGCGACCGTTGGGGCGAGCGGCCGGGGACCGATCGCCGCCAGGTGAAGGGCTTCGCCGCGGAGTCGTTCATCCCGACGGGGTCGTTCGCCCTGCCGGGGAAGGACGAGGAGTGGGCGGGCCCGACGGCGGAAGCCCTGTTCACCGGCCACGTCCGTTCGTCTGAGTTGCGGGCGAACGCGGCGACCGGGCGCGCGTTCCGTCACCTGGTCGTGCGCACGCTCGGCGGGGAGTACGACGTGGTCGCGGATCCACAGGTCGTCGACGGCAGCCCGGTCGAGGGCGGCGTCGTCCGGGCGTCGGGCTGGCTGAGCGGACGCCGGCTCCGTTGAGGTGAGGTGAGCTCGGCGCGCACCGTTCGCCCGAGAGGAAGTCGGAGGTTCCCCAGCAGGCGTTGGCGCCGAGGGCCAGCAAACGGTCGGTATGGCTTCGGGGTCGGCCGGGGATGTCAGAAGCATCGGCCGGGCATATGGCCCGCCGACCCGGTTCGCCGGAACGCGCGTCGTCGGTGCCCGCCGGCGACCCCGATCAGGCGGCCGGCCGCAGGATCGGGGTGAGCCGACCCGACGCCAGGCCGAACGGAACGGCGGTGATCGCGACGAGCTCCACGGCGAGCCCGATGCAGGAGCGGGAGCCGTCGGATCCCCCGGTCGATCCACCACGCGGGGCCCGCCGTTGCAAACGACCGAGTTCGGGAGTCGGCGCCGGGTCGATCCCGGGTCTGCGGATGGCTTCGACCGAGCGCGATTCTCGCGCGCGCAACGAGACGACTCATTCCTTTGGCCGAGGCCGATCATCTCCGACGGAGCTGTTCCAACAAGTCCGCAGCAGCTCCTCGACTGGGGGAGGGGCCGATGAGCGGCCTAGCGCGATCATCCGACTTGAAGCGCCGCCCAATTCCGCCAGTCTCTTGTGCCCATGCGTCCGTTGCCCCTTACGCCGCCACTGGCCGAACGCGCCACAGTGGACTTACTTCGCCAATGACTTCAACACGACGAAACAGTGCAACCACGTTGTCGCTCGTGGTCGTGGCGTCGAACGTCGAAGCCACGATCGGCGGATTCGTGGACACGTGCGCAACGGTGGCCGATGCCGTTCGGCCGTCCGAGATCATCGTGGTCAACGACGGCTCGAGCGACGGGACCTGGCGTGAGATCGCGGCCGCCCGAGCGCGGCACCCTCGCGCGGGCGCGCTGGACCTGGCCGAGGAGTACGGAATCGCCGTCGCGATGCTCCAAGGATCACGCCGGGC
>DATLUW010000635.1:0-2550 GCA_035577825.1 Actinomycetota bacterium
TCCTGTCGTCCTGCTGGTGCCCGTCGTCCCGCTCGTGCCCGTCGTCCCGCTCGTACCATCTCCCGCGCTACCGCCACGTCCAGCGATCCCGGTCGCTCCGCCCGAACCTGTTGAACCGGCGACGCCGGTCTCGCTACCGAGCGGCTCGCTGGGGGCACACGCTGCCAGCGTCGCCGCGGCGAAAAGCGAAGAAACGACGCGACCGAGAGACCTGGGGGGCCGGCTCACGTCTCTCGCTATTCCCGCACGCCTTGGCGCGGATCACCTCGACTCGGGGGCGGCGCGATGACAAAGAGCGGCGCGTCGCCGGAAATGAGAGGAGGTCGGAAATGAGAGTTGGACCCGCGGCGCTGATCCTCGAAGGCCCGGGCGGGATCCTCGAAGGCCCAGGCGGGGATAGCGGATAAAATGGGTGACAAGAAGCTTGGCGGCGTAATCCTGGCAAGTGCACTCTTCGCGTGGGGTTGCGGCCCCGCGGTCTCCGGAGGGACTGCCGGTACGAGTGGTGGCACGGCCGGTGCGAGCGGCACCACCGGGAGCGCCGGGTCTCAGGGCAACGCTGGTACGACGGGCAGCTCGACGGCGGGTACGGGCGGCGGCTCGAGTGCGGGTACCGGCGGGTCCACGACCGGTATCGCCGGCACGACCGGCTCCGCCGGCACGACCGGGACCGCCGGCACGACGGGCGGCGGCGGGATGACGGGCAGCGCCGGCACGGGCGGCGCCGGTGGCGGCGCGGCGGGTCGCGGCGGCGTCACGGGCACCGGCGGTCGAGGCGGCACCGGCGGCTCGAGCACGGGCGGCAGCACCGCGGGTACGGGCGGCGGTACGGGCGGCTCGGGCAGCGGCGTGACCGTGAACCTCGCGGCGACGCGCCAGACGATCGAGGGGTTCGGCTTCAACACCGCCCTGAGCAGCACAACACCGGACTGGGCCACCTTCTACGGCACCGGCACCAACCAGCTTGGCTACTCCATCGTGCGCATCGCGATGCAATCGAATGGCACCCTGTCTGGCGTGCTCCCGCCGAGCAGCTACAACGCGAAGGTCATCGGGTCGCCCTGGACTGCGCCCGCCAACTGCAAGGACAACATGAATACGCAGAAGGGCGGGCACCTGCTCACGAACTGTTACGACTCGTGGTCGACGTCGATCGCCAACTTTGCCAAGAACAACAAGCTCTACGCGATGGGGATATCGAACGAGCCCGACTTCGCGTCGTGTGGGTCCTCCATCGGTCCCCCCTGCTACAGCGACTACGACACGATGGTCTTCACGGCCAACGAGATGGTGGCTTTCGTCAAGGTGCTGGGACCGAAGATGAAGAGCGCCGGGGTCAAGCTGATCGCGCCCGAGCCGTCGGAGTGGATCCACCTCTGGAGCAACGCCTCGGCCACGGGCTCGACGGTCGCGGGCCATCCGAACAGCTCGGACCCGCTGAAGTGTGGATGCTTCTCGAACACGCCGACCACCACCGGTTGCGCGAGCAAATGCGCGACGGGCGAGGGATACGACTACGGCCACTTCCTCGCCAAGGATGCGACGGCGTGGGGCTTCATCGACATCATCGGGACGCACGAGTACGACACGCAGAAGGCGGAAGCGTGGCCGGCCGACGTCGACGGCGGCAAGAGAAGCAAGCCGATTTACGAGACCGAGGTGTCGGGCGTCCATTACTGGCCCAACGAAGGGCCGTCGAGCGACATCGCCAACGGTGTCGTGGTCGCCGAGTGGATTCACTCCGCGCTCGTCGTCGGCGAAGCTTCGGCCTGGCTGTACTGGTGGTACCAGGCGAGCGGCGACAACGAAGGGGTGATCATCACGAGCGGAACGTTGACCAAGCGCGCCTATACAATCGGCAACTACGCCAAGTTCGTGCGTCCCGGCTACGTCAGGGTCGACATCACGGGCAACTCCAACACGAATCTCCTGCTCTCGGCCTTCACGAACACCACGGACGGCACCGTCGTGGTGGTGGCCGTCAACAAGGCCGCGTCGGCGGTCACCGTGCCGATCACCATCGCGGGTGGGACGGCACCGGCGTCGTGCACGCCGAACGTGACCTCGTCGAGCGCCAACATCGCGGCGGGGACTCCGGTGACCGTGACGGGCGGGGCCTTCACGGCCTCGCTCGCCGCGACAACCGTGACGTCGTTCGTCTGCAAGTAGCGACCCGATCGCGCGCGAGGGCGACCTGATCGCCCTCGCGGGCTACTGGATGCTCATCGACTTCACTTCCCAGGCGCTGTTCGTGCAGTAGGTGCAGCTCGCGCCGACCAGGACGCCCTTTCCGGTCGCCGTGGTGTCGCCCTTCAGCTGCCAGTTCAACCAGGCGAGATCGATCTTGGTGAAATCCCCGCCCCGGCTCGAGAACAGATCGCCGCCGTGGCCGAGATCCTTGCTGAACAACATGATCGGAATGCCGAGCGCCGCGATGCTCGTGTAGTCCCGTTCGCCGTTCTGGTAGGCGATGTCACTCGACCCACCGAGAACGATGAGCACGGGCGTGCTCACGGTCTTGTAGAAGGCGTTATCCGCGTTGATCAGGCC
>DATLUW010000636.1:0-2950 GCA_035577825.1 Actinomycetota bacterium
CCGCGACGTGCACCCCCATCCCGCTGTAGTCCTCGCCTCGCCTGGTTGCCTCGGTCGCGTGGATACCGATGCGAACCCCCGGCGCGAACCCGTGCGAGCTGCGGTGCTCGGCCAGCGCGCGCTGGATCGCCGCAGCACAGTCGACCGCGCGTGACGACGAGTCGAACGCCACGAAGAACCCGTCCCCGGTCGAGGTGACCACCTCGCCCCCGAACCGCGCGAACAGCCCGCGCAGCGCGTCGTCGTGCCACCGCAGCAGGCGCTCCCAGGCCTCGTCGCCCATGGCCTCGGCCAGGTTCGTCGAGCCCACGATGTCGGTGAACATGAACGTCTTTCGGGCCACCGACGGCGCCGCCCGCCGCTCCTCGCGAGCCCGCAGCGTCTCCGCCACCGAGGAGGCGTCGAGCGACGCTCCCAGCCGTTCGAACTCCGACTGCGCGGTCTCCAGCTCCAGGTCGGCCTCGTCGTCGTTCCCGGTGCCGCGCAACACGACCTCCAACGCCACCCGGTTCGCCGCGATCTCGTACGGCGCGCTCACCTCGCGCCAGTGGCGGATCGCCGTTCGCAGCTCCCGCCCGGCACCGTCGAGGTCTCCCTCAGCCAGCAGCGCGCGCCCCAGCGCGTCGTGGCGCGCGGCGTGCAAGGCGGGCGACGAGTGGGCCGACGCGAACTCCGCCAGCTCGTCGGCTGCCCGGCGCGCCACCGCGGGATCGCCGGCGGCAAGCGCGATCTCGACCTGCGCCGGCAGCAGCCGGGCCCGGTGCCACAGGTCGACGGTCTCCTCCCGCACGGCCGACTCGATGGCCGACGATGCGGCGCGCACGTTCCCCTGGCGCAGCCGGATCAGCGCGAGCGCAGGGTGCGGCGACCGCCCGAGCGCGAACGCCTGCCGGAGCACCTCCTCCGCTCCCGCGAGGTCGCCCATCCGGAGTCGGATCTCCCCCAATGCGTAGTACCCGTCCGCCAGCGGCCCCATCGCGTTGTAGTCGACGAGCTCGCGCGTCGCCTGGGTGAGCTCCTGCTCGGCCTGCGACAGGCCGCCCTGCAGGCCCATGATCTCGGCGCGGTGCACGCGGCAGGCGCCGGGGAATCCGTTGATGGCCTGCCGTTCGCACCACCGGTGGGCCGCCTCGGTCCACTCCCCCGCCCGCCGGTAGTCGGTGACGTTGCGGCAGGCCGCGATCATCGCGCAGTAGGCCACCCCGGTGACGAACGGCCCGAGCTCCCCGTTCACGGCCGCCACCGTGGCCTCCTCCATGAACGGGAACCCCTCCTCGGTCCGGCCGAGCCCGATGAGGAGCCTTCCCCGCTGGATCAGGCCCAGCGCCTGGATGTCGGGGTCCCCGTGCCGGGCCCCGATCTCGACCGCAGAGGCGGCCATCTCGATCGCGGCCTCGATCTCCCCGTCCTCCTGGAGCACGAAGCTCCTGGAGAGCGCGGCCCACGCGTTCGCGGCGTCCTCGGGCCGCCCCGCCAGCAGGCGGCCGCCCCGGGCGCCCCACGCCGACGCGATCGAGAACTGTCGCTTGAACGCGTACTCCCGGGCGAGGTCGAACGCCACGATCGCGGCGCGGCTCACGTTCCCCTCGTCGACGTGGGCCCGGTACGCGCGTTCCTTGAGCTCGATCGAAGCGTCCCCCCGGGCGGTGAACCATGCCGCCTCGGCCAGCGCCTCGAGATCGGCGCCGCCGAGCGTCGACGTGGCGTCGGCCCGGGAGAGCGACTCGAACGCCTCCACCCATCGGTGGTCGCCGAGCGCCTGCCGCGCCTCGACCAGCACGGTGGAGCCCGGAGAGTCGGTCGTGGGCATCAGGGAAGCATTGTGGCCGATCGGACCCCCTTCGTCCGAGGCCGGCGCGGATGGCGCATCCGCCCGCAGGCCCGGGCAGGTTCGCCGCCGGACGGGTGCGCGACCGACCCGACGAGCCCCATCAGTGCTCGCAGTGGACGAGGGGGCCGGTCCCCGGACCCTGTGAGCAGGTGTCCTTCCCCGGCCCGCCGTCGAGGTGGTCGTCCCCCGCGCCGCCGAACAGCACGTCGTCGCCGGCGAGGCCCTTGATCGTGTCGTCGCCCTCGGCGCCGGCGAGGCGGTTCGGCCCGAGCGACCCCACCAGATGGTCGCCGAACGGCGACCCCAGCGCCCGTTCGATCCCGGACAGCGAGTCGTCGCCGTCGCCGGATGCCGTGCCGGCCAGCAGGTCCGCGGTCACCGGCGCCGGGGAGTCCGCGAACGAGGCCGTGTCCAGCCCCGGCCCGCCCTGCAGCGTGTCCGTCCCCGCGCCCGGCACCAGCACGTCGTTCCCGCCGCCGCCGACCAGCGTGTCGTTCCCGAGACCACCGGTCAGCACGTTCGCGGCCGCGTCGCCGACGATGCGGTCGTCCCCGAAGCCGCCGGAGACGTTCTCGACGTCGGTGTGGATGTTGTCGACGCCCTGCGAGGGGTCGTCGGGGACATGGTCGTTGGCGACGCCGTCGATCGAGAGGTGCATCCCGCCCGTCGGCGAGTCCTCGACGACGGCGTCGACCCCCTTCCCCCCGATGAACACGTCCGAGCCGTCGGCCCCGGGAGTGGTCCCGCCGCCGTCGAGCGTGTCGTTCCCGGGCCCGCCGTTCAGCACGTCGTCCCCGGTGCCGCCCACGAGCGTGTTCGCCTTGGCGTCGCCGACCAGGTGGTCGCTGCCCTGCCCGCCGATCACCCACTCGACGTCGGATTCGACGTTGTCGAGCTCGCCCGAAGCGCCGTCGTTCGCGACGCCGTCCAGGGTCACGGAGATGGGATCGGTCTCGCCGAAGAAGCTCACGAGGTCGAACCCGGGCCCACCGTGGAAGGTGTCCTGGTCGGACCCGCCGCTCAGCTGGTCGTCGCCGGGGCCGCCGCGGATGACGTTCGTCCCGGAGAGGCCCTCGATCCGGTCGTCGCCGGGACCGCCGGTCAGCACGTCGTTGAACG
>DATLUW010000637.1:0-3235 GCA_035577825.1 Actinomycetota bacterium
GCGCCGTTCGAGCGCTTCGGAGCTGCCCCCGTCGAACGCTTCGCCGCGGCGCCGTTCGAGCGCTTCGCGGGCGGGGGCGTGGCGGCGTCCGCGACCACGGGCTCCGCGAGCAGCGCGAGCGCGGCGGTCGCCGCCTCGTCGCCCTCCGCGAGCCCCTTGCGGTTGGCCCGGCGGCGCGAGGTCTCCTCACGGAAGCTCGCGTACACGGCGAGGAGGGCCTGCTTCTGGCGTTCGGTGAGGCCGGTGTCCCCCATCACCGCGGACTGCACGTCGGGCTTGGGGTGCTCGTCGAGGATCCCGGCCTGCACGTACAGCGTCTGCGCGGAGATGCGGAGCGCCTTCGCGATGGCCTGGAGGATCTCCGCGCTCGGGCGCCGGAGGCCGCGTTCGATCTGCGAGAGGTACGGGAGCGACACCCCGGCCAGCGTCGAGAGCTTGCGCAGCGACATGTGCGCGCCGTTGCGCTGGTTGCGGATGTACGCGCCGAGCTCGCGGACCTTCATCTTCATGACGCGCGCCAGCGTACCACCGCGTGTATAACAGTTGCAAACGCTTGGATGCTCGCAGCATCATCGCCGGTCAGGGTGGGAACGGGCGTTCGAGGTGCGCGTCAGGCTCGACGGAGCTCGACCAGCGGCTCGATCGAACCGACCGGCCGGCCGCCGCCGAGCACCGGCGGGCGGGCGAACTCCGGCAGCGACTCGAGCATCGCGTCGTCGACCAGGTCCAGCTGGCGGAGCGCGGCGAGCACCGCCGGCGGCAGCGCGCGGGCGGCGCCGTCGGCCGTCTTCACCGCGACGCCCAGCCCGGCGGCGAAGCTCGCCGAGCAGGACAGCCCCTCCGCCCCGCCCTTCTCGATCAGGTCGGTGGAGCGCTCCATCAAGGCGGTTCCCAGGCGGTGGCGGCCGGCGACCAGGTAGGGCTGGGCGAGCATCGCCGAGGTTGCCCGGTGGACCGTGGGCTCGAGCGCGCCGAGGCGCTCCGGGCGGGTCAGGCGCGCGAACAGGGTCGCCATGCCCGCGAGCGTGACCGCGTGCACCGGCGCGCCGCAGCCGTCGACGCCGATCGCCGGGTCGGCGATGCCCGTTCCGGTTCGAACTGCGTCGTGGATCTCCTGCTGAAGCGGGTGGCCCGGATCGAGATAGGTCGCGGTCTCCCAGCCCGACCGAACGCACGCCACCAGCTTCCCGGCGTGCTTGCCGCTGCAGTTCTGCGTGATCCTCCGGCGGCCGCCGGAGAGCGAGGCGGCGTCGGCGTCGAGCGGGAAGTCCGGCGGGTTGCGCAGGTCGTCCTCGGACAGACCGCCCCGCTGCAGGAGCTCGCGCACGGCGTCGACGTGGACCGCCTCGCCGTTGTGGCTGGCGCACATGACTGCGACGAGGCGGTCGGCCAGGGCATCCGCGTCGCCCATCGCGCGCAGCGACACGGCGGCCTGGAGCGGCTTCATGCAGGATCGCGAGAAGAGTGGTCGGTTCGGGTCGCCGGCGAACGCGACCACGTTCCCGTCGGCGTCGCACACGGCCACGTCGCCGACGTGGGCGGACTCGCCGACGCCGGAGCGAACGACGCGGGCCAGCGGGGCGGGCGCGGTCACCGCCCGATCCCCCCGGCGAGTGCGCTCATGGCGCGAAGGTCAGGGAGTCAGGGCCTCGGCGGGGTTCTCCTTGAACCGCCGCTTCAGCTCGTCCTGCAGCGCGTCGTGGACGTCGAGCACCCGGCGGCGGTCGCCCGAGACGGTCCGCTCCTCCTCCTCGAGACGTTCGCGGGCGTCCGCGAGCTCGTCGTCGGGCAGCGTCCTCGGGTCGGACAGGGCCGAGTCGGTCACCAGGCTCTCGACGCGGCGGCGGGCGAGGGTCATCTCGTCCGGCGGGACCAGCAATCGGACGGCTTCCCCACGCGACGAGCCGGGCGTCTCATCGTGCGACATAGCGTGCACGACGTTGTCGACGAGCGTGGATGGGTCGTCGCCGACGCGGCGGCGTTCGATCTCCGCGCGGACGATGTCGAGCCGGCCCTGCACGAGCCGGCGCAGCAGCGAGAGGTACTCGCGCTCGGCGAGGCATTCGTCGCGGCGGGACCGGAGTTCGGCGAGCGGGAGATCGTGCAGGCCCTCCGTGAACCCGGGCGCGGTGATGCGGTCGAGGCGGCGTTTCCCGTTCGGTTGGGCGTTCGTCATGCTCGGCGTTCCTTCTCGAGGCGTTTCTCCATTATGGCCCAGGGGGTGGCCCGGCCACGCGCAGGGGGCGGGAATCCCTCGGAGATCCGGTCTCGCTCGGCGGTCGTCAGAACTGGAAGTTGCAGTTCTCGCAGCGCCAGGCGCCCGTCGGGCCGACCGAGCTGTGGCCGCCGCACCGCGCGCACCGCCGGCACCGCCCGCCGCTCACGCAGTCGACCGGTTCGGTCGTCGTACCGGGTTCGTCCCAGGTGGTCATGCCCTCGGCCGGGCGCGGGAGCTGGATCGAGAGCAGGTACATCGGCTCGTCGGCGGAGCGGAACCCGTGCGGGTACCCGCCGCCGCGACCGACCACCACACCGGAGTGCAGAGGGACCGGCGTCGGCCCGAAGTACGCCTCCCCGGCGCCGCCCAGGATGACCACCCATTCCTCGGAGTCGGGGTGCGTGTGCGCGTACGCGGTCTGGTTCGGCCCGAACGCCTGCAGAGAAATGTAGTAGTCCGACCCCGTCGAGATGGCGATCCGCCGGAACCCGGTGGGGCACAGTTCGGCGAGGTCGGCCGGATGCGCCCCGAACACGCCGAGGTTGTCGAGCACCTCCGCCAGGTCGCCGATCACGTGATCGCTCACGCGAGCATCGTGCACGGGCGACCGAGCGCGCGCAAGCGACGACGCGTCCGACGCACTGCCTTGTTCAGCGCCACGAGAACGCCTCACGCGTCCGGACGGCTCGCAGGTGGTGCATGGCGAACCAGTCCTCGCGGCGAGTGCCGTCGACCTTCATCCGGACGAGGTCGTCGAGCGAGGGCACCAACACGGTGCAGTCGTCGAGCTGGTCCCGGTCGAGATCCCGATCGTTCGCCACGTATACAGGTCCGAGCACCTGGTCGCAGGCGCGCAGCAGATGTTCCAGCCCCATCACGAGGGCTTCGTGCCCGGATCACGCTTCAGTCGAAGGCGCTCAGCCGGCTCAGAGCCCGTGGGGGGAGGCGCCGGCTCAGAGGCCCATGAGGCGGCCGATGACCTCTTTCATGATCTCGGTGGTGCCGCCGCCGATCGGG
>DATLUW010000638.1:0-9623 GCA_035577825.1 Actinomycetota bacterium
CCGGGTTGACCTGGTACGGCACCTCGGTCACGACGATGCGCTGACCGCCCCTGGAGGTTTCCTCGATCGTCGCGATGCCCCGCATCCGGATCGAACCCCGCCCGGTCTCGTACGCGTCACGGATGCCCTGTCGGCCCATGATCGCGCCGCCCGTCGGGAAGTCCGGCCCCTTGATGTGCTTCATCAGGCCGGCGACGTCGATCTCGGGCTCGTCGATCATCGCGATGACCGCGTCGATCACCTCGCCGAGGTTGTGCGGTGGGATGTTCGTCGCCATGCCGACCGCGATGCCGCCGGCGCCGTTGACGAGTAGGTTGGGGAACCTCGACGGCAGGAGCACGGGCTCCTGCTCGTAGCCGTCGAAGTTCGGGATGAAGTCGACCGTCTCCTGGTCGATCTCCCGCAGGAGCTCCATCGCGATCTGGGAGAGCCGCGCCTCCGTGTACCGGTACGCTGCGGCCGGGTCGCCCTCAGGCGAGCCGAAGTTTCCGTGACCGTCGACGAGGGGCGCCCGCAGGACCCAGCCCTGCGCCATCCGGACGAGCGCGTCGTAGACCGACTGGTCGCCGTGCGGGTGGTACTTCTTCAGGACCTCGCCGACGGCGGCCGCGCACTTGCGGTGCGGCCGGTCGGGCCGCAGGCCCGACTCGAGCATCGAGTACAGGATGCGCCGCTGGACCGGCTTCAGCCCGTCGCGGACGTCGGGCAGCGCGCGCCCGACGATGACCGACATGGCGTAGTCGAGGTATGACCGCGAGATCTCGTCCTGGATGTCGACGGGCTCGATGCGGCCCTGCAGCATGCTCTGCGACACCTAACGTGCCCTCCGAGGCCTACACATCAAGGTTCTGCACGTCCTTGGCGTTCGTCTGGATGAACTCCCGACGCGCGTCGACGTCGGTGCCCATGAGGATCGAGAACAGCCGGTCCGCGGCGACCGCGTCCTCCACGTCGACCCGGAGCAGCGTCCGGTTCTCGGGGTCCATGGTCGTCTCCCACAACTGGTGCGCGTCCATCTCGCCGAGGCCCTTGAACCGCTGCGGGTTGTCGAACTTCTTGTTCCCGTTCGAGCTCCGGAACTGCTCCCACTCGCGCTCCGTGTAGAAGTAGTGCTGCTGCTTGTCGGCCTTGACCATGTACAGCGGCGGCTGGGCCAGGTACACGAAGCCGGCCTCGATCAGCTCCTTCATCTGCCGGAAGAAGAACGTCAGCAGCAGCGTGCGGATGTGCGCGCCATCGACGTCGGCGTCGGCCATGATCACGACGCGGTGGTACCGGGCCTTCGTGAGGTCGAACTCCTCCCCGATGCCTGTCCCCATCGCCGCGATGAGCGCCTGGATCTCGGTGTTCTCGAGCGTCTTGTGCAGCCGCGCCTTCTCGACGTTCAGGATCTTGCCGCGGATCGGCAGGATGGCCTGCGTCACCCGGTCGCGCGCCTGCTTGGCCGAGCCGCCGGCCGAGTCGCCCTCCACGATGAACAGCTCGGACTGCTCCGCGTCGGTGGACTGGCAGTCGGCGAGCTTGCCGGGGAGCGTCGTGTCGAGCAGGCCCTTGCGCCGGGTCAGGTCGCGCGCAGCGCGGGCGGCCAGGCGCGCCTTCTGCGATTGCGAGGACTTCGCGACGACGCGCCGGGCGTCGGTGGGGTGTTCCTCCATCCACGTCGCGAGCGACTCGTTGACCGTCGTCTCGACCATCGACCGCATCGACGCGTTGCCGAGCTTGGTCTTGGTCTGCCCCTCGAACTGCGGCTCCTGGAGCTTCACGGAGACGATCGCCACGAGGCCCTCGCGGACGTCCTCGCCGATGAAGTTCTCCTCCTTCTCCTTCAGCAGGTTCTTGTCGCGGGCGTACCGGTTGACGACGTTGGTGAGCGCCTTCTTGAGGCCCTCCTCGTGCATGCCGCCCTCGTGCGTGTTGATGGTGTTGGCGAACGAGTGCAGCTGCTCCGCGAACCCGTTGTTCCACTGCAGCGCGACCTCGACCTCGGCGGTCTCCTCGATGCGCTCCATGTGGATCGGCTTGGTGTGGAGGACCTCCTTGCCGACCGCGAGGTGCTTCACGAAGTCCGACAGGCCGCCGGTCGCCTTGAACGTCTCCTTCACGGCCGGGCTCTCGCGTTCGTCGATGAGCGTGATCTCGACGCCCCGAGTGAGGAACGAGAGCTCCTGGAGGCGCTCGGCGAGCACCTCGCGCTTGAAGTCGGTGCCCTCCGTGAAGATCTGCGGGTCCGGCCAGAACGTGACCGCGGTCCCCGTTCGCTTCGACGGCTTGCCCTTGACGAGCTTGCCGGTCGACTTGCCGCGGGAGTACTCCTGGCCCCACTGGAACCCGTCACGCTCGACCGCGACGATGAGCCGCTCGGAGAGCGCGTTGACGACGGAGACGCCGACGCCGTGGAGGCCGCCGGAGATCCGGTAGCCGCCCCCGCCGAACTTGCCGCCGGCGTTCAGGGTCGTCAGCACCACCTCGACCGCCGGCCGCCGGTCCTTCGACTTCGGGATCGGGGCGACCGGGATGCCCCGGCCGTTGTCGACGACGGAGACGCCGCCGTCGGCCCGGAGCGTGACCATGATCCGGGTGCAGTCCCCGGCCATCGCCTCGTCGATCGAGTTGTCGACGACCTCGTACACGAGGTGGTGCAGCCCCCGCGCGCTGGTCGTTCCGATGTACATCCCGGGACGCAGACGAACGTGCTCGACGCCCTCGAGGACCTGGATGTTCTCCGACGTATAGGAACCGCCCTGATTGGTTGCTGCTGCCACGTCTCCTCCGACCTCACCCGGCGCACGGCGGCCCAAACCAGGCCTTCGCGAGGGGGCTGCCGCGCGGGGGGATTTCCGGCCTCGAGTATACCATGCCAACCCCCCTCCAGACCGTTTCCGCGGTGCACGGAAACCCTTGCGCTACAACGGTTTCGGACCCTTCGCCGGCCCGTCGTCGACGATGACCGTCACGCGGGAGACGGCCTCGCTCCCGACCACCCGGTTTGCCCCCTTTTGGATCGCATCCGCGAGGAACTGGACCTGCGCGCCCCACGGCCCCGTCGACGCCGCGACGACGAGCGTCCCACCCTCCAACCTGACCGGGGCGCACTCGCCGGCGAGGCGCTCCCCGACCACGTCGGCCCAGCCCTTCGCGAGCCGCCCGAGCCGCATCCCCTCTGCGAACTCCCGGCGCCCGAGCAGCCCGGCCACCAGGTCGCCGACCGGCGTGGTGCCCTCGATCCGGACCTTCGGGTCCCGCGGCTTCGGACGCCGGCGCGCCTCCGCCTGCCGGCGCTGCCACTCGGTCTCCCGCGGCTTCGTCGGCCGGGGGCGGGCGCCCGGGAGGTCCCGGTCCCGCGACGACGAGCCGCTCACGCCGCGCCCCGCACCGTCACGGCGCCGCCCAGCACCTGCCACACCACGTCGGCGTGCTCGGGGACGTGCGCGTCGTCGGCCACCGACATGATCGTCTGGCCCCGCCCGCTCAACCGGGCGGCCAGCCGGCGCTGGCGCGTCGGGTCGAGCCCGGGGAACGGGTCATCGAGGAGGAGCACCGGCGGCTCCCCCACCTCGGCGGCGACCGCCGTCGCGAGCCCCAGACGGAGCGACAGCGCCGCCGCCCAGGCCTCGCCGTGCGAGGCGAACGCCCGCGCGGTCAGGTCCTTCACCTGGAGCTCGAGCTCGTCGCGGTGGGGCCCGACCAGCGTGGTCCTGCGGATCAGCTCGTCCTCGCGTCGTTCGGCCAGCCGCCGCGCGAACGACCGCTCCAGCGGATCCGGCGCGGGCGCGGACGGCACGCCCTCGAGCGAACCCTGTTCGGCGACGTCAAGCTCGTCGTCACCGGTGGTGGCGGGCGGTGGCACCGACGGCACGTACGTCACTACCAGCCCGTACCCGGTGAGCGCCTCGAACTCCTCGGCCGCCCGTCCGCCGAGCGCCGCAACCGCCGCGGCGCGGTCGCGCGTGAGCGCCGCCCCCGTGCGGACGAGCTCGGCGTCCCACGCCGCCAGTCCGGGCGGCGCGCCTCGGCCCTCCCAATCCTTCAGCAACCGGTTCCGCTGGCGGAGTGCCTTGTCGTACGCGGTGAGGTTTGGCTCGTGCTGCGGCCACAGGACGGAGATCGCTTCGTCGAGGAACGACCGCCGCACGTCGGGCTGGCCCTGGACGACGTCGAGGTCGCCCGGCGAGAAGAACACGGATCGCACCAGCCGCCGGACGTCGCGGCGCCGGCGCACGGGCGACCGGTTGACCTGCACGCGGTTCGCGCCGGAGCCGCGCACCTCGACCTCGATCAGCGAACGCCCGTCGAGCCCGTCGACCTCGCCCCGCACGTAGGCCGAGCCGCCGGGCGTTCCGCCACGAACGAGCGGGAGGTCGGACGACACCCGCGGCGAGCCCAGCGCGAGCAGGTAGAACGCTGCCTCCAGCAGGTTCGTCTTGCCCTCGCCGTTCCCCCCCACGGCCACCACCAGCCCCTCTGGAACCTCGAGCTCGGTGTGCTCGTGGTTCCGGAAGTCGCGAGCCTCGATCCAGCGCAGCCGCACGGCGTCCAGGCTACGTGCGGCCGCCCACATGCACCGGCCGGGGGTCGCCGGCGTCCATCATCTGCTGCGAACGGCGGGTCACCCCACCGGCGCCGGCAGCCGCACGGGCATCACGAGGTACGTGAACTCCTCGGTGTCACCCCGCACGACGCCCGGCTTCAGCCCGTCGCGCACCTCGAGCTTGATCGTGTCCCCGGTCGACGCCTGGAGCCCGTCGGCCAGGTAGTTCGGGTTGAACGCGACGGTGAGATCCTCGCCCTCGTACCTGGCCTCGACGGCCTCGACCGCGTTCCCGAGGTCGGGGGACGACGACGTCAGCCGGACCCCGAGCGCGTTGAACTCCAGCCGGACCGGCGTGTTCTCCCGCGCGAGCAGCCCCACGCGGCGGACGGCGTCGAGCAGCGACTGGCGCCCGACCTCCAATCGGTTCTCGTATCCCTCCGGCAGGAGCTGCCGGTAGTTCGGGAACTGGCCCTCGATGAGGCGCGATGTCATCGTCAGCCCGCCGGCGCGAACCGCGACCTGGGACTGATCGAGGAAGATCTCGATCTCCCCCTTGTCGATCCCGCTCGCCGCGCGGCCGGCCTCCGCGAGCGCCCGCTCCGGCACGATGGCCTGCGCCTCCCCGGCCGACGTCGCCGTGAGCTCGCGCACCGCCAGCCGGTACGAGTCGGTCGCGACCAGCGTCACGCCCTCCCGGTTCACCTCGACCAGGACGCCCGTGAGCGTCGGCCGGGCCTCGTCCTTCGACGCGGCGCGACCCACCTGGGACACGGCCTCGCCGAACCGCGGCGCATCGACCGTCACCCGGATCCCGGTCGGCTCCTGCCACGTCGGGAAGTCCTCCGCCGGCAGCAGCCGGACGGTGCCTTCGTATGCGGCGCAACGGATCCGGGCCTGCCCCGAGTCCGAATCGAACTCCACCGGCGCCTCCGGAAGCGACTTCACCATGTCGCCCAGCAGGCGCGCCGGGACGAGGGCGATCCCCGGCTCGGTCACCTGCACCGGGGTCACCAGCCGGGCCGACACCTCGAGGTCGGTCGTGGTCAGCACGAGGGACCCGTCATCGGAGGCCTCCAGGTGCACGCCCGTCAATGCCGGGATGCCGGGCCGGTTGGACACGCCCCGCTGCACGGTCTGCAGGGCCTCCGACAGGTCGTCTCGATCGCACCGGAACTTCACCTGTTCACCTCCCGATCTACTGAAGTACTTCCTTCGTTTTCAAACCCGTGTCCGTAGGGGGTGGGGACGATGTGGGAAACGACCGTCGCCGCAGCGTAGCGGCGGGGTCTGACACGCGCGATCTCCACAGAGCCGGTGGAGAACTGTGGAGGCCTGCATGGCCGCCGCGTGAACCCCACCGGAATGCCCCGCGATTCCCACGTCATTTCCCCGGCGCTCCCGCGGCCTCGGTCCGGATGCGCCGGGTGAGGTCCTGGACCTGCCGGTACAGCCCGCCGCGCTCCCCCATCAGCGTCTCGACCTTCTTCAGGCCGTGCATGACGGTCGTGTGGTCGCGCTCGAACAGCTCGCCGATCTTCAGCAGCGACAGGCCCGTGCACTCGCGGACGAGGTACATGGCCACGTGGCGGGCGTTCGTCAGCGGCCGCGATCGGGACTTGCCGACCAGGTCGGCGCGGGTGAGCGTGAAGTACGAGGCCGTCTCGGAGAGGATCAGCTCGGCCGGGATCTCGCGGTCGCTCTGCGGGATGAGGTCGGCCAGCGCCTGCTCGGCGAGCTCGGGTGTGATCGGCTGCCGGAGCAGCGACCCGAACGCCGCCACCCGGAGCAGCGCGCCCTCGAGCTCCCGGATGTTCTGCTCGAACTTGGTCGCGATGAGCTGCAGGACGTCGAACGGCACCTCGATGCGGTCGCGCTTCGCCTTGAGCTGCAGGATCGCGATGCGCGTCTCGAGGTCCGGCGGCTGCACGTCGACCGAAAGCCCCCACCGGAACCGGTTGATGAGCCGCTCGGCCATGCCCTGCAGGTCCTGCGGGGGCCGGTCCGAGGCGATCACGATCTGGCGCGAGCCGGCGTGCAGGTAGTTGAACGTGTGGAAGAACTCCTGCTGCGTCTCCTCAGCACGAACGAGAAACTGGATGTCGTCGACCATCAGCAGGTCGACGTCCCGGTACTTCCGCTGGAACTGGTACGCCTGTCGCTCGCGGACCGCCTTGATGAACTCGGTCACGAACGTCTCCGACGTCACGTACTTGCACCGCATCCCCGGGTTCAACCGGGTCATGTAGTGCCCGATCGCGTACAGCAGGTGCGTCTTGCCGAGCCCGACCCCGCCGTAGATGAACAGCGGGTTGTACGCCTTCGACGGCGGCGCCTCGGCCACGGCCAGCGCGGCCGCGTGGGCGAACCGGTTGGAGTTCCCGGGGACGAACGATTCGAACGTGTACCGCTCGGGCAGCCCGGACGGGCTCTCGTAGTCGCGCGATTCCGGCCTCGGATCCGGGCCCGGTCGCCCGGATCCGCTCGAACCACCGCCGGGCACGCGGCCCTCGACCCGGGATCGAGCCTCGTCGGCGGTCGCGGGCTCGGTCGCCGGATCCCACTCGCTTTCGTCCTCCTCGGCGCGCTCGGCAAGGGTGATCTGGATGCGGACCGGTTGGCCGACCGCCGCCTGCGCCTCGCGCTGGATCAGGGTGAGGTAGTTCCGGGACAGCCAGTCGCGCACGTAGTCGGAGGGGACCTCGAGTGACAGGACGCCGCCGTCCAACCGCGCCGCCCGCACCCGCGAGAACCACATGTTGAACGAACCCGCGGGCAGCTCCCGCCGGGCTCGTTCCACGACGCGGGACCACACGGTGTCTGCGGTGGGTTCGGGCTCGTACGTAGCTACGGACATCTGCTTTCCACAGAACCTTTCCACATATGTGGAAGCGCCTTGGGGAAGGCTGACGCTCCGAGGGGGAGCACGTGGGGGAAGCGGGCGGAGGATAGCACCGGCGGTTTTCACGTGGGTAGGCCGAGGAGCATATTTGACGCTCTTTCTCCACCGCGCCGTCCCCATATGGGGAACGTGGGCGGGAGCATCCCCCACCGCTATACTCGGTGCTCCCGCGGCGCTCGCGCCGCTTCCTCTCCTTCGAGTTTCCGCAGGTGAACGGTGAAGAAGACCTTCCAGCCGAACAACCGCCGGCGCAAGCGCCGCCACGGGTTCCGCCTCCGCATGCGGACGCGGGCCGGCCGCGCGATCCTGGCCCGCCGCAGGGCCAAGGGCCGGACGAAGCTCTCGGCCTGACATCGACCGCCGCACCGGCTGATCGAACGTCCGTTCGACCCGGTCGTGCCCTGCGTTCCATCGAGATTCGTGCCGTGCTCGGGGGCGGCCGCCGTGCCTCCGGACCTCGGGTGATACTGTACGTGGCGCCCGGTTCACCGGGTGCGCGGCCCGCCTTCGTCGCCGGTCGACGGGTCGGTGGGGCCGTGGTTCGAAACCGGGCCCGCCGGGTCCTTCGGGCGGCATGGCGGAGCCTCGCCCCCCTGGTGCCGGAGGACGAACACGTCGTCGTCGTGGCCCGGGGAACGATCTCCGGAGCCCGAGTTGAGGAGCTGGAGAGCGAGATGCGGGGCCTGCTGCGGAAGGTTGGATCACTCACGTGAGCGCGCCGGCCGCCTTTCCCGTTCCCCCCGAGGCCTCGAGTGCCGGTCGAACGTTGCACGGCGCCCGTCGCGTGCTGTGGATCGCCGGCTGGCCCGTTCGAACGGCACTGCTCGGGCTGATCGCCGCCTACCGGGCTACGCTCTCCGGGGTGATGGGCGGGCACTGCCGGTTCGAACCGAGCTGCTCGGCGTATGCAGCCCAGGCCATCCGGGCCCGGGGGGCGTTCGTGGGCTCGGGGCTCGCGATCTGGCGGATCGTCCGTTGCAACCCGTTCGCGCGCGGCGGGGCCGACCCGGCGCCTGTTGCACGTGAGTATGACAGCGTCATTCAAAGGAAGACCGCGTGATCGGCCTCGGGGTCTGGCAGAACCTCCTGCAGGCCCTGGGTTGGGTGCTCGCGAGGTTGTACGACCTCATCCCCTCGTACGCGGTCTCCATCATCCTGCTGACCGTCTTCATCCGACTGCTCCTGCTGCCGCTCGGCATCAAGCAGGTCCGGTCGATGCACGCGATGACCCGGCTGCAACCCAAGGTCAAGGCCATCCAGACCAAGTACAAGGGCAACCGGCCCCGCCAGCAGGAGGAGATCCAGAAGCTCTACCAAGAGCACGGGGTCAGTCCGCTCGGCGGCTGCCTGCCGATGATCCTGCAGATCCCGGTGCTGATCGCGCTGTACTCGGTCCTGCGGTTCCCGACGAACGTCGGGGCCCACCCGGAGAACCAGCCGCCGCCCCTGCCCACGAGCCACATCCCGGTGGCGAGCAGCCTGTACAGCAAGATCATCAGCCCAGGCGGCGAGGTTCGCTGGCTCCTGTGCAGCGCCGGCCAGGCGGGCTCCGGGACGGTGGAGCTCCCCACCGGCGGGAACACCCCGGTCGTGGCTGCGCCTCCAGGCGACGAGACCAACCTCAAGGACTCAGCGGGCAACCCGGTGGTGAAGGTCGCCGCGCTCGATTGCGGTAGCGGCATTCCGGTCCGGATCCCGTATTACGCCCTGGCCATCGTGATGGTGTTCACGACCTACTACCAGAGCCGGCAGATGCAGAAGGTGAACCCGAGCGGCTCACAGCAGCAGCAGACCCTGACCCGGGTCATGCCGCTGCTGTTCGGCGTCTGGGGATTCCTGTTCCCCGCCGGCCTCGTCGTGTACTGGACAACGTCGAACCTGTGGCAGATCGGGCAGCAGCACTTCGTCCTTCGGGCGCGCCAGCGTGAGGAGCTCGCCATCGCGGAGGGCCGCAAGGCACCACCGGAGCCGAAGCAGCGGCGCGGCCTGATGTCCGGGATCATGGAGCGCGCCAACCAGGAGCGGGGCAAGCGCGACGGCTCGAACGGCAGTGGGAGCGGGAAGCCGACCGGGAAGTCGTCGTCGGGCTCGGGCTCGAAGTCGTCGTCCGGGTCCAAGTCCGGGACGGGCTCGAAGTCGTCGTCCGGCTCGGGTTCCGGGAAGTCGTCGGGCTCGAGCGGATCGAAGCCGGCC